>NZ_JADBQZ010000014.1:0-142327 GCF_014896175.1 Enterobacter cloacae complex sp. I3 | reverse complement strand
TTTTAATTGATTAATCTACAACGATTAGAGATGAGTAACAATGCTGTTTATATAAACAGCACTTCACTGAAAGACTTATTCATACCAGTTATAGATGTATGCTCTATTGCTTGTTGAGCCTTAATTTACAAGCCTCCTTCACCCACTTACTAAAATTCCCTTTCCCTGCCGCCTTCTCAATCTGTTCCAAAAGCTCGTCCTCGAACCGGATGTTCTTCATAGTGCTTTTGGTACGGTCAAAATTTGGTTTCTTTTTCTCTTGCATGGTAGGTACCACTTCAGTTAATTTATCTACACGTGGTACCTACCACATGGATTTTGAATTCTGACAACGCCCAGAAGTGTTGGAGCACTAGTGGGCGTCTAACCTCACCAACTATCAAGGAGTTGATTATGGCTGATTCGCATTCTACCCCAGACACCGACCAATCCGGAACCGAGCGTTCGTTAATTGTGGGATACCGCCCGAATGTTTTCGACAAATCCACGCCGAAAATCATTCTTTCCGGCAAGTGGCTGCGCGCAGCAGGTTTTGACACCGGACAGCAGGTCACGGTAAAGGTGATGAAAGGGTGCATCGTTCTGGTGGCGTATAACGAACAGGAGCAAAGGATTCTGGACGATTACAAACGCACTAAAGCAAAGTTATGCCAGATCGAGAGCACACTGGCGAGCCTGCAATTATCATAATTGTTCCTGCTGTTATCCCGTTGGCTGCTGAGTATGCAGCCAACATAAAAAACAATATGGAATGCCAGATTTCTTCCATAACCTCCAAAAAGCAATCGAACCCAACATGTAATGCTAACTTACAAGTTCAATATTTGATGACATTCATCATTTCAATACCTGATGCTATTTTAAGTTAGCATTTATCTTACGATGGCAACGAAATCATAATTCAACGTTATAATCTTTAAAAACCCATCTGAGAAACTTATACGTCGTAAAGAGCAATTTTAAGTCCCACTTCCATATTTTATTTTCTATTTTGAAATGAAAGTCACAATTTAAATCCATAATGAAGAGTAGCTTCCCTCAGTCTATAAAAGGAGATTGAGATGGCTATACCTGTTTACTTATGGCTTGAGGATGATTCAGGCCGGAGGATTAATGGATCTGTCGATATAAAAGATCGCGAAGGCTCAATAGAAGTGATTGAATTTATGCATTCAATAGAACAACCTGTAGATAAATCCTCCGGGAAAATCACAGCAAAACGCATTTGTAGTACCTATGCATTCATGAAAGAGATTGATTCATCATCCTCTTATCTATTCAAAGCCTTGTGCACTGGACAAACACTAAAAAAAGCAGAGTTTATATTTTACAGGATCAACTATAACGGACTTGAAGAGGCTTACTTTAAGACAACTTTAGAAAACGCAAGAGTTGTTCAAATTGAACCTGTCATGTTTGATATTAAACATCCGCAAAACGAACACTATACACACCATGAATATGTAGATCTGACATATGAAAAAATCACATGGCATTACATTGATGGAAACATCATTCACTCTGATACCTGGAAAGAACGCGCTTAAGGAGAAAATATGTCTTGGGAATATGATGTAAAAGAGCATAAATTTTATCTGGACGGTGTCTACCAATTTGATGCAGATTACGCAGGAGCAAGTGGTTACAAAAACGATCCGTCACAAGAATGTGTAAAAAACAGCGGACCGCTGCCACGAGGTACCTACACTATTGGGTCCCCTCATAATTCAGCCCATACTGGGAAATATACTCTCAGCCTCACGCCCTACTCGACAAATGATATGTGTGGTAGGGACTCATTTAAAATACATGGTAAAAGCAGTTTGCACCCCGACGACTCTTCTGAGGGCTGCATCATTGCTCCCCTGAGTGCCAGAAGGAGTATCTGGAAAAGCAACGATACGGTATTGATTGTCAAATGAAGCATTTATTTTGTTTATTGCCATTACTCGTTGCAGTCAGTTCGCACGTCTCAGCAACGGAAATGACCGGCTTCGCGACCCGATATTACGATGAAGACGGCTCGCTGACGGAAATTTCAACAACGATGCCCCTTACTCCAATCATCACCATCGGTAAGAAAACCGTGCAAATGGAGGTTACTCACCTGTCAGATATCACCAGCACACCAGTCAATAAAGACAGTTCCGCTCGTTGGGTCTGCCTTCATGACAACGATGGCACAAATTACTGGTTCATCTCGGATAACGAAATGGGTGCAGGATTGTTAACTGCGCTAGTTATAGCCAAAGATGGCATCCATAACGAGTGTGCTAAAACAACGGAACCTGTCAGAGTCTCAGTCGCTAATGTTCCATTATTAAATGCGACGCATGGGAATTTAGTCGAATTGTTCGGCAAGAAAGAGATCGCCAAAAAGAAAGCGATGCTTTTTTACCAAGAGACGCCAGTACAGAACGGATTCATTCAAAGTAATACGGTCTCGTATTACTTCGATGGCGAAAAAGTGCGTGGCGTAATCATCGGGCAAATTACCAGTAACTAGCTTGCAGACGCCCTCTCCAGAGGGAGAGGGCGTTAAACCTGCCCGCCCAACCGCATAAGCAGCAACGGAAACGGATTCCCCTGCCCGTCCAGTTCCGAGCGTCCGACCTGCTCAAACCCCATATGGCGATAAAACGCGACGCCCTGCGGGTTCTGCTCATTCACGTCCACTTCGTTCGCGCCGAACTCTGCAATAGCGTATTGCAGCAGCAATTTCCCGACGCCCTTCCCGCGGCTCGCATCGTCAACAAACAACATTTCAATGCGGTTTTGATCCACGCCTAAAAAGCCGTGAATAACGCCTGCATCACCGCGGGCCATCACGACCTTGAGGTTTGGCAGATAGGCGTTAAGCAATAACGGGCGCAGCGCCGCAATATCGCTTTCCTGTAAAAAGTGATGAGTGGCGCGGACGGAGGATTCCCAGATAGCGACCAGACGTTCGAAGTGTGAGGGGAGTGCGGTTTCTATTTTCATGGGGGGATCATTATAGAGCGTGGCGATTAAATCAAGTGTCCAGAAGCATGGAGGCAATAAACTGAAGACCTTAAATGCAGTTATAAACTCTCGTACACCTGAAAGCCGAGAGCGTATCAGGGAAATGGCCCGGAAGTTGATTCAGGAAACTGGGCAGAAGATAGATCATGACAAGCAAGAATCATCACTAGGGAATGAGGACACGGAAACGAGTCAATCTTTCATGGCAGTTATTCGGTTTAACCGAACAACTGAGGAACGGTGAATATTGTTGCGGCCTGTTCCCCCCCTCACCCTAACCCTCTCCCACAGGGAGAGGGAACCGATTGTGCGGTTTGTCACCCCACACCGTTCGCGCTAAACCCTAATCTCCATCACCGCGTACACCCCGTCCTTCGGCACGACCACGGTGACGTTCTCCACCGGCACGCCCGCCGCGAGGTGAATATCCTGCAGCTGCTGCAGCGTCCTCGGGTGAATATCTTCCCAGCCGATACCGCGCAGCACAAAGTCAATGTGCGGGCTGCTGGTGAGCATGTTCGACACAATCACCGCGCCGCCGGGCTTGACCAGACGCAGCGCGCGCTGAAGGAAAATCACCGCATCGGTATCGTTGAAGTATTCGAAAATCCCCAGCGCGTCGACCAGTTCGGCCTGATGCTCGCCCAGCTCCAGCAGCAGGTCCTCGTTACGCACCAGCGTATGGAGCAGGTTCCGCCTGAGCAGCGTCAGCTGTTCGCCCACCACAATGCCTTCCTGCGCCGCCATGGTTTCGGCCCAGCTGAGGGCCACGGGGTCTTTGTCCACCAGCGTGAGATAGACCTGCTGGCCGTCAAGCTTTGCTTCGCGCAGCGCCTCCAGCACCGGAATGGCGGCGCCGCTCGCGAGGCTGACCCAGTTGTTCTCGCTCGCATTGCGAATGTATTTATCCACCAGCGCGGCCAGCACCCGGGCGCGGGAACGGACGCCAACCGCATCGTTCGCGTGGATAAACCACTGGCGGCTGTCGCTGTCCATTTTTGTTCCGTCAGGCAGGCGCTCTTCCAGCGGGTTTTGCACCACGAACAGCGCCAGCGCGGAGGGGACCAGCCGGGTGCGCCACGCGGTGAGCGCCGGACGGTTACGGAAGGCCTGTTCCGAATAGCGATTCTGCGTGACAAGCACGGCCTGCCCGCTCTCGTCGTATTCCACACGCGGCGGCCGGAGCGCTGGCTCGGCTTTCAGCGCACGGTCGAGGGAAGCGATCTCACGGGCAGCATCGTCTCTCATCGGCCACTGGTCGCTGACGCCGGGAAATGACGCGCTGAAAATCGTCATATTTTCCGGCGCATCGCCGCGAAAAGGCTGCCAGTTCATGTCGTCTTCCCCCCGTTAGGCTTTTAACCGAAGTCTATCCAGGCGAGCCAGTAACGCCCCAGGAAGAAAGCACGATTTTTATTGTTTCACCCACACCAGCTGGTCAACCCGGAACCCCAGGCCGCGCGCGGTGTTGAGGTAATCCTGCTTCACCGCATCCGGAATGGTCGGCGTGCGCGACAGGATCCACAGGTAGTCGCGGTTCGGGCCACTGACCAGCGCGTACTGGTACTTATCGTCCAGCTTAATGACGTTATAGCCGCCGTAGAACGGGCCGAAGAAGGAGACCTTCAGCGCGGCGGTGGTCGGCTCGCCGGTGAAGTACGCTTTCCCTTCGCTCTCGTTCCACTTGTTCTTCACCGGGTCGTAACCCCGGTTAAGCACGCTGATGCCGCCGTCGCTGCGCTTGCCGTAGGTGGCGGTGACCTGCTCCAGACCGCGTTCAAAGCGGTTTTCCAGACGGGCGACTTCGTACCATTTGCCGAGATAGCGGCTGGCGTCAAAGTGGGTAATAGGCTGCACGCCTTTCGGCGGCGTGGGGGATTTACAGGCGACCAGCGTCAGGGCAATCGCAACACCGGTCACAACAGGCCATAGCTTCATGAGAATTCCTTTCATTTGCACGGTTGGATGTTAAGTGTAGTGCACCGTTTTGGCGCTTCATCCCGTTCGGGAAAATTCGTAGTATATTGAGAGTATTCCTTCACCCTGGACACGGACATGGCTTACTCCATCGGCGAATTCGCCAGACTCAGCGGCATCACCGCCACCACCCTGCGGGCGTGGCAGCGTCGCTACGGTTTACTCAAGCCCCAGCGCACGGAAGGTGGACACCGCCAGTACAGCGATGAGGACGTCCAGCAGGCGCTCAAAATCCTCGACTGGGTAAAAAAAGGCGTCCCGATTGGCCAGGTCAAGCCGCTGCTGGAGCGCCCGACGCCGGGGCGGACCAACAACTGGCAAACGCTGCAGCAGAGCATGCTGCAACGCCTGCAGGACGGCAAAGTCGAGTCCCTGCGCCAGATGATATACGACGCCGGACGCGAGTACCCAAGGCCGGAACTGGTCGCGAACGTACTGCGTCCGCTGCGCAGCCAGGTCTCGGCCAACGTTGCCGCCGCCATGACCCTGCGCGCGATCCTCGACGGCATCATCATCGCCTACACCTCGTTTTGCCTCGAAGGCGATAAAAAAGCGCCGGGCGACAATATTCTGCTCAGCGGCTGGCACCTGAACGACCCATGCGAGATCTGGCTCGAAGCCCTAACGCGCACCGGGCAGGGCCACCGCATCGACATCCTGCCGGTTCCCCCTGACGCGCTGGCACCGGAGATTTTCCCGGAGCGGAAATGGCTGCTGGTCACCAGCGGCAAGCTCACCGCCGGGCGGAAAAAGCAGGTGGAGCAGTGGCAGCAGCAGGTATCGCTTGAAGTGATTATCCTCTGATAATTTTCTCCTGCGGGAATCTTCACGAAAAGTTGAATATTTTCCCGCGCCGCAGATGCTAACGTTTTCCTGTGACGAATAACTCAACAGGAAAACACCATGAAAAAAACTGCCCCTCTGCTGATCCTGGCCTCGATGGCCTTTGCCCCTGCCGCCTTTAGCGCCCCTGCCGGCACGCTAAGCGTCCATATTCTTGACCAGCAAACCGGAATGCCGCCATCAGACGTTACCGTTACGCTGGAGAAGCAGCAGCAGGACAAATGGACCCCGATTGCCAGCGGCAAAACCGACCACGATGGCCGTATCAAATCGCTCTATCCGCAGGATCAGGACATGCAGCCTGGCGTCTACAAAGTGACCTTCAAAACCGCAGAGTATTTCCACGGCAAAAAGCTGGATACCTTCTTCCCGGAGATCCCGGTGCTGTTTACCGTGACCCGCACCAACGAGAAGCTACACATTCCACTTCTGCTTAGCCAGTACGGCTACTCGACCTACAAGGGCAGTTAAGAGGCATTGATTTTAAAGGATTATAAAAAATAGTTCCGCGAATACTTGGACAAATTAGTCATGTTGTGTAAGTTTTAGTTATATGAACGGGAGGACTACACCATGACAACGAAACCTGTGCTCGGTATTAGCGGATGTTTGACCGGATCCGCCGTTCGCTTTGACGGCGGACACAAGCGTATGGGTTTCGTCATGGATGAGCTGGCCCAGTGGGTGAATTTCAGGCCCGTCTGCCCGGAGATGGCCATCGGCCTGCCGACGCCTCGCCCGGCGCTGCGTCTGATCGTCACGACAGACGGAGAAACGCAGATGCGCTTCAGCCACGCGCCTCACGAAGATGTAACGCGGAAAATGGCCGACTTTGCGGCAGATTATTTGCCGAAAATCGGCGATCTCGCAGGCTTTGTTGTCTGTTCAAAATCCCCAAGCTGCGGCATGGAACGCGTGCGGCTGTACGATGAAAACGGCAACCGGGGCCGCAAGGAGGGGGTCGGGCTGTTCACCGCCGCTCTCCTTGAAACCTGGCCGTGGCTGCCCGTGGAAGAAGACGGACGCCTGCACGACCCGGTGCTGCGGGAAAACTTCGTCGAACGTGTTTTTGCGCTGCACGAACTCAACACGCTACGTAAAAATGGCCTCACGCGCCGCGCGCTGCTGGACTTCCACAGCCGCTATAAGCTTCAGCTGCTGGCGCACCATCAGGCGGGTTACCGCGAAATCGGCCCGTTCGTTGCCTCGCTGCACGAGTGGGAAGACCTGGACGCTTTCTTCGTGGCGTACCGGGAAAAGCTGATGACCATCCTGAAAAAACCCGCCTCGCGGAAGAATCACACCAACGTGCTGATGCATATTCAGGGCTATTTCCGTAACCAACTCAACACCCGCCAGCGCGGCGAGCTGCGCGATGTGATCCTGCATTATCGCAACGGACAGTTGCCTATCCTCGCGCCGATCACGCTGCTGAAGCACTACCTGGCCGAATACCCCGACCGGTATCTGATGACGCAAAACTACTTTGATCCCTATCCTGATGATTTGGGTCTGCGTCTGGCAGTCAAGTGATGAAAAAAATGCGAAGGCCCCATTGACCCATAGAGGCCCAAAGCAGTACCCCGTTTAGACGACATCCTCACTGTCGTCTCTTTTTTGCATTTCATCTTAAAGACTGTGATTATATACAGGCTTATTCTGCAAAAGGGGCCTGCCTGTGATCCACACCCTGCACATTCAAAACTACCGCTCCATCCGCGAGATGTCGCTGGAGCTGGAGCAGCTCAATATCGTCTTCGGGCCGAACGGTACCGGGAAATCCAATATTTACAAGGCGATACACCTGATGCACAGCGCCGCGCAAGGGCAGTTTTCCCAGGCGCTGGCGAACGAGGGCGGCATTCTGAAGGTGTTCTGGGCAGGCAAAACCCGCAGCGACCAGCTGCGGCGGATGAATCTGGCGGTAGAAACTGAGACCTACGAATACGAGCTGCAGGTCGGTTTTGTGGAGAAGCTGCCGTATCCCTCACAGTTTCAGCTCGACCCGGTGATCAAAGAGGAGTCCATCTGGCTGAGCGGCCAGCACCGTCGTCCTTCGTCACAGCTGATGAAGCGCAGGAATCAGGCCGTATTTCTGAACAACGTGCATCACGAGAAAGTGACCCACAGCGGCACGCTGTACGAGAACGAATCGGTATTCGGGCAGCTCGGGGAGCCGCACCTTTACCCGGAAGTGTCGCAGATGCGCGAGTCCCTGCGTAACTGGCGCTTTTATCATGAGTTTTCTGTATCAATCGGCTCGGCGATGCGCGCTCCGCAGGTCGGTTTCCGCTCCCCGGTGCTGGCCAGCGACGGCGCCAACCTGGCAGCGGCGTTTCAGACCATCGTGGAGATTGGCGACGAGCTGCTGCTGATGCGCATCCTCGACCAGGCCTTCCCCGGCTGCGTGTTTTACAGCGACAACAGCGGCGGACGTTTTCGCATGATGATGCAGCGCGAAGGGCTGAGCAGGCCGCTGGAACCGGCGGAGTTCTCTGACGGCACCCTGCGCTTTCTGTGCCTGGCGGTGGCGCTGTTAAGTCCGCGCCCGCCGGCGTTTATCGCGTTAAACGAACCGGAAAACAGCCTGCACCCGCAGATGCTGCCCGCGCTGGCGAGCTTAATCGCCGAGGCCAGCCGCTACTCGCAGATCTGGCTCACCAGCCACTCGCCGGAGCTGGCGACGTTGATTGAGAAGCACAGATCGTTTTCGCTGTATCAGCTGTCGATGGCGGAGGGGGAGACGAGGGTGGAGAGGCTGGGGTAGTCGGTAAGAAAAAAATCGTCAGGAAGGTCTCGTTTGTAGCGAAGTTATGCCTGGAAAGAATATTTCCCAGGCATATCAAATGTCCATACAACCCGGATGGGCCTGTCAATTAGTGGCGATCTACTGAGGATGATCTTTTCGCTTTGCGTTCATCTATCTTTGCAAAGAGCCATACTCTGGCGCCTGCGGCGACGCCAACAATAGCGCTCACCACAGACAAATAACTTAATGATTTTGATGAAAAATCAATCTTTCCAGAGCTTATAAACTCGATCAGCACATTGTTTACAATAAAAATAAGTGCAAAAAAACATACGCCGTAATAAAGGGTACTAAGCAGAAAAACCAAAAACGTAGCCCGGTGAAACGTCTTTTTATTTGCCATTAACTTTATCCTTAACTTTATCGCCGATTAACTCCCCTCCCAAACCACCAATCAGGTCATTAACTTCCCCAGGGAAAGGTGCCAGCTCACCGAATTTACCGCCAGCCCATGAACCTAATGCTGAACCAATAAGCGATCCCGTATCTGGGCCATCAGTAAAGAATGCCCCTCCCATAGCTATGCCGACGTTTTGCCAGGTATTCCTTCCCGGAGCAAGCATTCCTCCTACGCCAGCACTAATGCTGCTTTTATAATCCCATGATTTATTTTCATTGCCAGGCTGACTCAGACTAAACCACTGGTACCCTCCGTTGGCGATTTCCGCAATCACTCCCCCGCCAACAACTTTACCCACGGATGCCGCAGGCCCTAAATACCAGGCAGCTCCGATCATTACCCCATCCTGGTAACCTTCGACAATCACTTTTGTGATGTTAGCGCCTTCAGGTAAGTCGCCTTTCGCCAGTTTATCCAGACCGGCCTGTTTTTCTTCCAGGGATAAGCCCTGGCTTTCAGCATACTGATTCCATGACCCCACGGCGTTCATGTAGTTATCAAGGCCGGAGGGGAGCGGAATGGAGGTTGCATTATTCTCAGCCGCGTTCTTTCCCCCTTGCGCTCCAGCAGTTGCCGAAGCCGTACTCCCTCCCGCCAATCCACCCGCCATCCCCGCCGATACTGAAGCCAGCGTAATGACCGTCTGCTTTTGATCTTCACTCAGTTTCGACAGGTCCTTCACTTCCGGATAGAGCACGCTGGCTATAGCATGCGCAGCCAGCTCCCCTGACGCGGCCCCCGCAGCTCCCGCTGCCGCGCTGTTCCCCTGGAGAGCCGCCACAGCCCCGCCCAGAATAGCGTGCGCAACGGTATTGACGGTCGGATCGCCTTCGGTAGATTTGAGCATATGCGCCAGCTCCGGTGCCGATGCCCCCGCCAGCGCACCGGCAATATTGCCGCCCGCCAGTCCCTGAAGCGCTGCCGTGGCCGCCTGGATACCACGCTGCAGATCGCTGCCGGTTCCGTACTTCACCATCTCTTCTTTGTATGCCTGGGTATTACGCAGCTTCGCAAGATAGTTCTGGCGCTGTTCCTCTGTCGCATTTGCGGGAAGCGTCTCACCGGATGCTTTCTGTGCCGCCTTCAGCCCGTTAAGATCACCCTGGGTTTTGGCAATATCCGCCACCTGGCTGCCAATATCGCCGATCATCCCGATTGTGCTCAGGCGGTTCTGCTCTTTCTCCTTGTCGAAGATCGGGCTGATGCTGTCGTTGGCATGCTCGGTGTCGCGGCTCAGATCGGCCACGTCCTGCTTCTGGTTTGCCTTGTCGCGGATGGTGAGGGAGCCCTCCGCCACAGCGGCCTGCGTGGTGCCTTCCTTATGGCCTTTATTACCCGCAGCGGAGATCATGCCGCCCGGCAGGTTGCCCTGGAATTTATCCCCGAAGCTGCCGCCGCCGCTCAGGCTGATACCGGAGTGCGAGGTTTTAAAGTCCGCCTCGTTGTGGATATCGCTGAAGCCCAGCGTTCCGGTGTCGAGGCTGTTTTTATCAGGCGTGGCGGTAGAGGCGATAACCGCGCCATCAAGCTGGGTGTGATGTCCCACGGTGATGTCGAATCCGCCGTCCCCGGCATACAGCCCGGTCTGTTCGGCCACCGAATCAAAGCGGCTCTTCATCTTGTCCTGGCTGGCGTTGATATAGCCTGAACCGGACATGGTGCCGAAGGTGAAACTGCCCCCCGCCGCAACGCTGGTCTGCTTGCTGTCGTAGTCGCTGTTGTTCTGCTGACTGCGCATCAGCAGGTCGTGACCGACATCTGCCACGATTTTATCGCCGTTAACCTGGGCCCCGTTGAGCACGGTGTCGTGCCCGCTTTTAAGGGTGACGGTTTTGCCGCTGTCGATGGTGGTTTCGGTCCAGTCGGTCCCGTTGCCTTTATCCTTGCCGTGCGCGGCGTTGACGTTGGCAAATACGCTGATACCCGCGCCGCTACCTCCGGCACCGATGCTTACACCGATACCGCCACCGCTGCTGCTGTTCTTGCCGCTGGTTTTTTGGGTATTCGCCGCGCCGGACAGCAGAATGTCGTTCTGTGCATCCAGCATGGTGTCGCCCCCGGCTTTCAGCTGGCTGCCCGCAATCACAATATCGCCGCTGTTCACGCCGTTGTTTTTACCGTTCGCGGTGATGGAGAGATTGTTGCCTGCGTTCAGCGTGCTGCCTGCCACCGCATCACTCTCAGCGTGCTGCTGTGATTTCGACTTCTGGGTCGTCAGCGAGAGGCTCACACCCATTGCGTTCGGGTCGCCGGTGGTTGCCGCCATATCCGCTGCCTGCCCGGCCTGCACGCCGGACAGCACCGTTTTGGTGGCCTGAAGGGCTTTCAGGCGGCCGTCACTCTGCTCTTTGGTCTCCTGCGCCGCGCTCACGGCATTGTTAATAGCGCTACCGACGGTGCCGGAGAGCGCCACGGTTAGCCCGCTTTTCTTCTGCTCAAAGGTTTCATCCCGGGTGCGCTTGTCATGCCCCGGTTCGATGATGACGCTGTCGCCGCTGAGGCTTAAATCCTTCCCGGCGATAAGATCCGCGCCGCCAATGTGGGCCTGGTTTCCGGCAGAAATCGCGACGTTACCGCCCGTCGACCCCACCGTACTGAAGCTCTGGCTCTGGGTGGTGCCCTTCTCACGGAGATCGTGCGTGCTTTTGCTGCTGCCGATGGTGAAGCCAATCCCGCCCGTGCCCATCAGGCCGGATTTTTTCTCTTCCTTAAAGCGCCAGGAGGTGTCGCTGTTGGTGGCCGCCACGATATCGACGTTGTTGCCCGCCTTAAGCTGCACATCTCCATCGCCCGCCACGGCGGAACCGTTCACCAGCAGGTTATTGCCCGCCACCACCTGCACGCTGTCGCCGCTCAGCAATGAGCCGGATTCACGCGTCGCGCTGTTCTCCTCGATGGTGTGAGTGGTTTTCTTGCTCAGGAAACCTTTCTTGGTTTTGGTCTCCTCTTTGTAGTGATAATCGCTTTCGGTTGCGGTATCGAGACTGACGTCGCGGCCTGCCGCCACGCCGATATCGCCCTTCGCCGTCACCTGCGCGGCTTCGGTGGTGACATCGCGCCCGGCGAGGATCTGCGTATTCGCCCCGCTGGCGATCTCGGTTCCCTGCTGACGTACCGACTCGTTAATAACGGTTTTCTTCCCAGATCTATAACTGTCGCCCTGCGTGGATTCTTCCGCAGCCAGATTCACGTCGCGACCCGCCTGCAGCCCGACGTTTTTCTCCGCCGCCAGCGCGGCGGCCTGGGCATTGATATCCTGCCCGGCCTTCAGTACCAGGTTATCGCCTGCGGAAATCGTGGTACGGTCAAGCCCGGTGCTGTGGGACTCACTTTTCCCTTTACGGCTGCTTTCGCTGGTCTGTGCCGCGTTCAGGTTGAGATCGTTGCCCGCGCTCAGCCCCGCGCTGCCGCCCGCCTTCAGGTCGCTGGCGGTCACGTCAAGGTTGTGTCCGGCATTCACCAGCAGGTTGCCGCCTGCGGTGACGTTACTGCCCTGATACGTGACGGATGAGCGGCTGGTTTTCTCCCGGCTGGAACTGTACGCGTCGTTGATCTGATTCGCGTTGACGGCAATATCGCCCCACGCGTTCAGCAGCATGTCGCCGCCGGAGGCGAGGTTCGCCCCGGTCACGGTGATGTTTTTCCCCGCCTCAAGCGACAGGCCATCCTGCGCGGTAATGGACGCCGTGTTGCCCAGAAGCGTGTCTTTCAGGCCAATGTTGCTGTATTTCCCTTTGGCGTTGATATCAATCTGTTCAACCTGGGTCAGGTTGTTGATGCTGCCGTCCAGGCTCTCCAGCGCGACCGTTTTACCGCTGATGGTGGAGCTGATGTTATTGATATCGCCGATGGCGCTCAGGTTCAGGTCGCCGCCCGCTTTCATCAGGCCGCTGTTGAGGTTGCTGATGCTGTTCTGGCTGTCGAGCGTCAGGCTGTTATTCGCCAGCAGCGAGCTGCCGCTATTGGTGATGCTGCCGCCCTTCAGGGTGACGTTGTTGCCCGCGATCACGCTGCCGTTATTGACGGTGACGTCCTTCGGCGACAGGTAGAGTTTCGGCACCATCACCGTTTCGCCGTTGACGGTGGCTTTCTCCCACCACAGCAGGCTGTGGTCTAGCGCGGCAATCTGATCGGCGGTCAGCGAGACGCCAAACTGCAGGCCCAGCGACTGCTGCGCCGCCGCGGCGTTGTCCATCAGATAGCGCATCTGATCCAGATCGGAGCCGATGCCGTTCAGGTAGCGGTTGCCGGTCTGGTTGAGCACCACGTTGGAAACATAGCGGGTATCGAACGCCGCATCGCCCAGGAAGCGGTAATCGTAGTCCGGGTTCAGGTTGAGGCGGCCGAGCATGTAAGACGAGCCGAGGAACTGCTTCTCGTCGGTAAATGCCAGCCGCGTCTCCTGCGGCGCACTGGACGACGGCTTGACCCCGAGCATGGCGTTCAGATCGGCAAACAGGGCGGGATCGAGCTGCCCCAGGCCGTTCAGTTTCGGGTTGATGTTGATCAGGTACGGGCTTTTTGGGTTGTCAGAGAAGACAAAATAGCCGTTGTTGCCCGACGGCAGCGGGTAAGCGCTGGTATCGACGCGCTGGCCCTGATAATGCCCGACAGCCCCGCCCTGAGCGGTTTTGAGATCGGCGGTGGTGGCCCCGGCGTTCGCCAGTGCACCCAGTTGGCCGAGGTTGGCGTTGCCTTTCTGCGTGGTGGCAATGTTGCTGAGAGACGTGCCGGACGTGCCGCTGTTTTCCAGCGCCCCGCCGCCGTTAAGCTGCTGTAGCGCACCCTGGAGCTGATCGTTCCACTGCGGCGAATTCACCGCCACGGTGCCGGTATTGCTTAGCCCCTGTTTTTGCACTCCGCTGCCGATAGTCTGGTTACTGAGGGTGTTCAGGGACGGTGTGGAGATAACGTTGCTGACGCCGCCCGCGTTAGCGGTGGTATTGGTGTTGCTGATGTTACTGGTGAAGTTTGCGGTGACGTTGCCGCCCGCCTGGATGACGGCGCGGAATGTTTCACCATTTTCACTTTCTGTGACATGCCCATCTAATACATAGGTTACGTCATTGTCGTAGTAAGTATTGCGATGGGTTGGAGAGTAGGAGCCAGGAGAACCCCCGCCATATGAGGGGCTGACATATTTATATACAGCATATTCTGTATAAGTTCCGCTCTGATAGCTCTGATTATTCAGCGTGTTTCCTGCAAGCGTAATATTGCTATTCGCCAGGATTGCACTCGCCTGATTGTTCAACTCTGCGGCAGTGATAGTCAGGTTACGCCCTGAAGAAATACGAGCGCTTCCACCTTCAGCATTTACAACCTGTGCTGTCTGATTCAACGCATATTTACGCGTTTCATAACCTGTAATCGGTCTGTAGTAGTAATGCGTGTCCTCATACATGAAACAGGGAACTCCCCCGCATGTACCTGAACCATCATGGGTATAAGTGCTGTAGCTATCCTGAACAAGCGTATCGATTCCGAGAACCGACACGGGTATGTCTACAGTTGCCTGACCTACCCAGTCATAAGCAGGCGACGAACTGGTGGTTGTGGATGTTGCTAATCCGGCACGTTGATTGAGCAAATTAGCGGTTTTAACAGTAATATCACCATTCTGCGTCTCAATATTCCCCGACGTGTTTACCACCTGGCTGTTGGCATTCCCCGCCGCATCCCGCTGCATCCACAGGTTGTTCCCCGCCATAATGTCGCCGCGCTGGTTGGTGATGCTGTCGGCAAACAGCGCCAGGTTATGCGCCGCGTACAGCAGCGCGGTATTGACGATGGAGCCCGGCGCGCTGAGGGTCAGCGAGCCGCGCGTGCCGGTGAAGCCGTCGACGGTAATATTGCTCCGGCTGGCAACGGTAATGTCGCCCCCGCCCTGCACCGAGCCCGCAGCGTTCAGCGCCACGCTGCTGCCGGAGAGGGTGCTGGCACCAGCGCCGGTAGTAATTTGTCCGTTATTGCTAAGCTGCCCGCCCGCATTGAGGTTGACAGCATGCCCCTGCAGCACGCTGCGGTTATCGATGTCGCTACCGCTGTTGATGGTCAGGGTTCTGCCCGCCGCCACGGCGGTTTTGCTGGTAAACGCGTTCGTCAGCTGCAGCGTTAAATCACCCAGAGAGACCAGCTGACCAACGACGTCCAGCCCCTTGCTCTGCAGCCACAGGTTGCCGCCGCTCAGCAGCTTGCCGCCCGCGCTCTGGGTCACCTGGTCGGCATTAATGTTTAGCTGCGCGTTGCCGAGCAGCGTGCCGCTGTTGTTCAGCTGACCGTAGTTAACCGTCAGCTCTCCCGCCTGGGTGGTGCCCTGGCTGGCAAGCGTGGTGCCGGTCAGCGTGGCGCGATCGGCCACCCACGTACCGCCGTTGGTGGCGCTTGCCGCATTAAGAATAAGGTCGGTGGCCTGCAGCCAGCCGGTGCCGGTGAACTGCGGCGTGCCGAGCGTCAGGCGAGCGCCGGAAAGCAGCCTGCCATCATTACGCGCCTGCGAGGAGGCGGTCACGCGCGTCTCGCCGCCGCCCTGGATCAGGCCGTAGTTAAATAATGTGGGTGTGGTCAGCGTCAGGCCATCGCGGCTGACGATTTCGCCCCCGCCGTTGTTGGTCAGCGTCCCGCTGAGAGCCAGCGTCGCGCCGTTATCGCCCTGCAGACGTCCGCCGTTGGTGAGCGCCCCGGTGGTGATACCGAGCGTGCCCCCCTGAATCTTCCCGTCACTGGTAACGGACGCCGCCGTGACGTTCAGCGCCCCACCGGAGAGCAGGGTTCCGGATGACTGTTGGCTCACCGCGCCGGTCTGGCTGAGGGTCAGACCATTCACGCCGCTGATGGCGCCGCTGTTGCTAAGCGTGCCGCTTTTCAGCGTCAGGTTTTTCGCCGCCCATTGCCCCTGGTTCACCAGCGTGGCAGCCTGCAGCGTCGCGCTGCCCAGCGCGGTAATCTTGCTGCCTGCGGTCCCGGTGAGCGTGTCGGCCAGCGTCATCTGCAGCGCGTCGGCGCTCTGCACCGCGCCGCTGTTGGTGAGCGACTGGCCGTTAAGCAGAATGTTTTGTGCCTGCCAGCTTCCGGCGTTGGTTACCGCACCGGACGTTATCGTCAGGGTGCCCTGGGTGAGCAGCTTGCCGCCTGCGCCGTTAATAAGTTCCTGCTGGGGCGCGGCCATCGCCATGCGCGCCATCAGCCGCTGCTGCCCCTGCAGGGTCAGGCTCTGCAGGCCGGTTAAAGTGCCCTGGTTGTTAATGCTGCTCTGACCCAGCGTGAGGCTATTCCCCTGCACGGTGCCGCTGTTTTTGAGCGTGCTGCCGCCGAGCGTGACGTTATCCTCGCTGAGAAGCTGCCCGCGGTTATCCAGCGTCCGGGCGGTGATGTCCGCCCCGCCCTGGCTCATCAGCGAGCCGGTTGAGGTCAGCGTACCGCCTGCGTTTGCCGTCAGCGTTCCCTGGCTGAGCAGCGACCCGCTGTGCGACCAGTCGGTAGCGCGTATGTCTGCGCCGTTCCCCTGCAGCGTGCCCTGGGTGGTCAGCTGGTCTGCGTCCAGCGTCAGCATGCCGCCGGAAAGCGTGCGCGAGTTTGCCCCGGTGGTCAGCGTGGTGCCGGTGAGCGCCAGGCCGTTCATTCCCTGCATCAGCCCGCCGTTGTTGAGATCGCGAGCGTTGAGGGACAGCGTGCCGCCCATGATGCGCCCCGGGTTCGCCAGGGTATCCGCGTTGAAGGTCGTTGCGCCGCCGCTCTGCAGCAGCCCGGTATTCGTTAACGTCCCGCTGAGCGTGCCGCTGAGCCCCATCAGCCCGTTCACCGTGCCGCTGTTGCTCAGGGTGCTACCCGTCATGCCCAGCGTACCGCCCTGTAGCGTACCGGCGTTCATCAGCTGTCCGCCCTTCAGCGTGAAGCCGCCGCCGGAGAGCCATTTGCCGTTCAGCTCGTTGATAAAGCTATCGGCGGTGGCGTTAACGGCGTTGCTGCCCTGCATCAGGCCGCTGTTGCGCAGCTCCGCTGCGCCTGCGGTCAGCGTTTTGCCCGCCGCCGTGCCGCTGTTGGTCAGCGTCGTTGCGTTAAGGGTGACATCGTCAGTGGCAACGAGGTTCCCCGTATTTGTCAGGGTGTTGCTCATGCCAAGATCCAGGCTCTGCGCCTGAATATCACCCTGGTTCGTCAGGTCACTTCCCCGAAGGGTGAACCCGCCGTCCACCAGCAGCAGACCGGCGTTATCAAGCGTGGCGAGGTTTAAATCCAGGTCGCTGCCGCTCACCAGCTGTCCGGTATTCCTGTTGCTCAGCGCGCGGGTGGTCAGCGACAGCGCGTCGTTACCCTGCAGAATGCCGGAGTTGGTCAGCTGCGCGGCGTTCACCGCCAGCGCTTTCCCGGCCAGCTGGCCGTCGTTAAACAGCTGCGCCGCCGTCAGCGTAAACAGGTTCTGGCTGAGCAGAGCCCCTTTGTTGTCCAGCCTGCCGGTCGCGGCAAGCGTCAGGGCATCCAGCGTCTGAACGCTGCCCTGGTTGCTCAGGTTTTCTGCGCCAAGCGTCGCGCTGCGCCCTTGCAGGCTGCCCGCATTGCTGAGAGTTTTTCCGCTCAGGGTCAGGGTCTCGCCGCCCGTCACCTGCCCCTGAGTCTGGTTCACGAAGGTATCGCCGGACCAGGCCAGCGTGCCGCTGCCCTGAAGCAGGCCGCTGTTCTGCAGGTCGCCACGCAGGGTCAGCACTTTCGCCAGCAGCTGGCCCCGGTTATCGGTGCTGCCGGCCTGCACATCCACCGCCTGCTGGCTGAGCACCTTGCCGCTGTTAGTCAGCGCGCCGGTCACTGCCGCCGTCACGCCCGTTTCCCCCAGCGCATTACCGGTATTGATCCACTCGCCGGTGGCCAGGTTCAGGGTATTACCCTGTAGAAGCCCGGCGTTGTTTAACGTGGTGTGGTGCAGTTCGAGCGCGCCACCGGAGAGCAGCATGCCCGACTGCTGGTTGCTGAGCTGCGCCCCCGTCGCCGTCAGAGAATGGGTTCCCTGCAGCGTGCCGCCGTTGGTGATTGCCGCGCTGTTGAACCGGGCGTCAGTGCCCGCCATCAACCCGCTGTTCGTCAGGCTGGCGGCATTCAGGGTCAGGCCGTCACGGGCAATCACCCGGCCGTCGGCATCGTTGGCGGCCTGGCGGGTCAGGTTCAGCAGCAGCGCGGTGGCGCTGAGTTCGCCGCTGTTGGCAAGCGTGTCGCCGTTAAGCGTCAGCGTTCCGCTGCTGCGCAGCGCACCACGGTTAGTAATGTCTGCCACGCCAAGCGTCAGGGTATCTTCCCCCTGAACGGTGCCCTGGTTTTGCAGGCTGTTCGCCGTCATGTGCAGGTCGCTGGCCGCAATATTGCCCGCGTTGACCAGCGTGGTGCCGTTCAGCGTGATCCGCTCGTCCGCCAGCAGGCGTCCGCTGTTGCTCAGGTTGAGATAATCGCTGCTCAGACTGACGCCGTTGATTTCACCCTGGTTTGTCAGCGTGTCGCCTTTAATGCGCAGCGTGCCGTCGGTGGTGATAAGCCCGCTGTTATTCAGCATCGGGATATTCAGCGTTAAATCCTGCGAACTGTAGAGCGAGCCTCCGGTCAGGTTCGCGAGCGATCCGGTCTTCAGATTGAGCAGGGTGGTTCCCTGCAGCAGGCCGCCGTTCTCCACCGACGCACCGTCCAGCGACAGGCTATCGGCCACCAGCGAACCGCGGGTGGTGATGCGGTCGGCTGCCGTCAGGGTCATGCGGTCCGCTTTTGCGACGCCGGAGTGGAGGATGTTCTGTCCGCTGAGGCCGATCGTACCGGCGGCAAGCTCCCCGCTGCTGGTCAGGTCGTTGGTCGCATTAAAATTCAGGGTGTTACCGGTGGATTTCCCGGCGTGCACCAGCGTGCCCGCGGTCACCGACAGTGCCCCTTTCGCCGCCAGGGTGCCGTTCAGCGTCGCATTCTGCGCCTGAAGGGTAAGCGCCTGCCCGCTCTGCAGGCGGGCATCCCGATCGGTGATCAGATCGCTGGTGGAAACGGTTAATGCTCCCGCCGCGTCCGTCTGCCCGTTCAGGCTGGCGCTGCGGGTCGCGGTAAGCTGGACGTTGCCCTGGCTGGTGGTACGGGATGCCTGACCGCTGGTCAGGGTATCGGCCTGCGCCGTCAGCGCCGTCGCGCCGGACAGGATGCCATTTTGTTCAAGAGAGCCTGCGGTCACGTTCATCGCGCCGTCAGCCAGCAGGCTGCCGCCGTTACGCAGGGTTTGCTGCGCCGTGACGTTCGCATCGCCTTTCGCGCTCAGCGTGCCCTGCTGCTCCAGGGTATCGGCGTTTAACGCCAGCGTTCCCGCGCTCTGCAAAGTGCCGTTATTGGTGACCGTCTGCCCCAGTAAAGTAATGTCGTTACCCTGAACCGTGCCGCCGTTCGTCAGGTCTCGGGCGTTCACATCCAGATGGCCTTTCGCCGCCAGCTGGCCGCCGTTTGACACCCTGTCGCCGGAGAGCGCAGCGTCGCGCCCCGCGTTCACCTGTCCCAGATTACTGACGGTGCCGCCCGTCAGGCGGATATCGCCCGTGGCATCGGCCCGGCTCTGGTTGTCCAGCACCAGCTGTCCACCGCTCAGCGCCAGGTTCTCTCCTGCCGAGATCGCACTACCCGTGGCTGACAGCGTGCCGCCGCTGGTCAGCGTGGTAAGGGTATCGCTTCCGCTGCGGGTATTGGTGAGTACGATATCCTTTCCGGCCGCCACGCTGAGCGCGCCTTTGCTGCTGATGCTGCCGCCCGTTATCTGCACTTTCCCCTCACCGGAAAGGCGCATATCCCCCTGGCTGGCGAGGGTGCTGTTATTGAGTTCCACATCCTGCGAGCTGGTTACATTCAGCGCCCCCGCGGCCTGATGGCTGCCGTTGAGGGTCACCCCCGCGCCATTCGCGGCGATCGATCCGCTGGCCACGCTGTTCGTGACCGTCAGTTTCCCGCCCGCATCAAGCTGAATGTCCCCCTGGCGCGCAGTGAGGTTGCCGAGGTTTACTCCTACACCCTTCTCGCTGGAGACCAGGCGGATACGGTTGGCATACATCCCGCCGAGCGCGCCGGTATCCACAGCCACTACGGGTGCAGCCCCCTCACCGGCAATCGGCTTAACTCTTCCATCTGCGCCAACGCGGTTCGCACCTGCCGTCACCTTCAGGTCGTTCGCGTGAATCGCGGCGTTCACCTCCGTTGCGCGCGCAATAATCGACAGCGCGTCGCTCTTGCTGGCGTCCAGCCCCTGGCCTTCAACCGTGATGGCCCCTTTCGTTACATCCAGCGCCAGCAGGTTACCGTTAGCGTCAAACTGCGGTTTACCCGTGGTCAGCGTGGCGTTGGGGGTGTTGATAAACCCGCATCCGTTACAGGTGATCCCGTACGGGTTAGCCACCATGACGTTTGCCGCCTTACCGGCAACTTCCGTGTAGCCCTGCAGCTGGGAGCGGCTGGCTCCCGTGACTTCGTTGATGATGCCTTTCGCTTCCCGCCCGGCCTGCAGGTTGGGGTTGTTCTGGATAAGCCCGCCCAGCTGGGTCTGGGTTAAACGATCGGTACCGTTGTTGAGGATAAGCCCCTCTTTGCCGA
The DNA here is from genome assembly GCF_014896175.1 of Enterobacter cloacae complex sp. I3. Lineage (NCBI taxonomy): Bacteria > Pseudomonadati > Pseudomonadota > Gammaproteobacteria > Enterobacterales > Enterobacteriaceae > Enterobacter > Enterobacter cloacae complex sp. I3. Next base: position 121,706 of record NZ_JADBQZ010000014.1, on the reverse strand, counting down.
CGTTGTAATCCTGGAACTGGTTATGCGAAATGCCCGCCCCATTCGGCGTGGCGATATTGATGACCGGAACCCCGTTCCCCGCCCGATCCACCGTGGTCTGCCCGGTCGGCGTAAGCGCCGCCGCGACGGCAGGTGCCATCGGTTGCCAGACCATTAAGCCGCAGACAATCCAGCTGATCAGACGCTGTGAGAAACGAACGGGTGGGTGACGGGTATCCATAGTCGTAGAGTCTCTTAAAGCATGAAGGCAATGCGCCAGTTAACGCTCACATGATCCGGGCCAAGCCAGTCGGGGTAGTGCAGCGGCGTGCCGACTGAAACCTGGCTGCTGTACCAGCGCCCTGCGCTGCTCAGCCCCACAGAGGCCCCCCATAACGTGCCGGAGGCAAAGCGGTCCTGACGGTCTTTTTCCAGCCAGCCGCCGTCAACGGCGATCGTTGCGCTCACCGCGCCAATCACCGGGAGGGTGAAGAGGGAATACCCCAGCTCGTTACGCCAGTAGCCGCCGTTATCCCCGGACAGATACTGCTCTTTAAAACCGCGCACGGAGCTTTCCCCGCCGAGCGTAAGGCGCTCGGAGCCGTAGAGCCGGTCGGGCGACCACTGGCCGTAGGCGCTGGTCAGCCACCAGGCGTTACGGGCGACGGGACGCTGGAAGCTGGCGTTCAGGCTCCATTTGCGGAATTCTGCCCGCGGCATATCGCCGGATTTACCTTCGTCGGTTTCGGCATTGAACCACGGCATGCCGTGGCTCCAGGTCGGGTTGAAGGTCGCCACACCGCCCAGCATTTTTTGCGTGTGGGTAACCCCGAGGATCAGGCTGGAGAGATTGCGCGTGCTGCTCTGAAGCGGCGCGTCGTTAAGCCAGTTACGGCTTGAACGCTGAACCACGCCTGCCGCGATACCGGTTTTCACATCCCCGTTGCGGAAAACCACCCACGACGCGTTGACGCGGTGGGTTTTGGTATCGCCCGTGGAGAGCCAGTTGAACCCCTGGTTATTGATGGTGGTTCGGTAGTTGCTCCAGGCGTAGCTGTAGTCCAGCAAGCCATAGCCAAACGGCACGCTGACGCCCGCCTGGAAATTCTGCGCATCGTACGCGCTGGCAAAATCACTGCTGCGCCCGCCGCTGACAAACCATTTATCCGCCAGCCCCAGCATATTGTTGGCGGTGAGCACGCCGTTAAGCTGGTTTTCACCGGTGCTCTTCTGCCCGCTATTATCCAGGCTTACGGATGCGCTTAAGGGAAATTCCGGTTTTGCCGTGAGATTAACAATCGAATATCCGGCCTGCGTTCCCGGCAGAATTTCAATCTGAACCGGCTCGGCGCGCAAACGGTTTATTTGCTCCATGCCCTGTTCGATGTCGCGTAAATTAAGGATGCGCCCCACCCGTCCCGGAAACGCCATTTTCAGCATCCGCGGCGTTTCACCTTCCAGGCGAATCGCTTCCAGCCGGCCTTCCAGCACAACAATATTCAGCTGACCGCCGGAGAGATCCTGCTCGGTAAGAAAGGCGCGGCTGGTGATATATCCCCGGCTGATATACCAGTCGGAAATATGGGCCAGAAGCTCCGTTATTTTCGCCATATTCAGACACTGGCCCTGCCACGGCGCAACAAGTCTATGCTGGGTTTTTGGGGAGATTAAGGTCGCGCCGGAAAGCGTAATGTTATTAATGGTGAAACAAGGCCCGGAGCCGGTAACAGGCCGTGGTCTGGCGGATTCGGGAAGGGGAATACTGCGCTCCAGCTCTTCACGCTGCTGCTGGTTCTGGAGTAAAAGCTGCTGCTGTTGCTGTTGAATGGCATCGCGATCGGCTGGCGACAGCGGCGCAGCGTGAGCGCTCGCTGAAAAAAGCGCAGCCAATAAGATAGCAACGGCATAATTTACAAATGAAATTATTCTAATTTTTATTTCTGAGCTATTCATCCATGCCACAAGGTTATTTCGCAATTATTATAGTCGCAATATAAGAGCATTCTTAATGCGAGTATATGTGATTTGCGTTATGGCACATTAAAAAGAATATTATTTCAGAAAATTGCGAGCTCGATTAAGAAAATAAGAGAAATATTTAACTTACCCTTCAATGAAGAGTTAGCCGTAATAAATTAAATATGCCGGCGAAACGTTTTTCGCCATTCAGCAGGGCTCACCCCAAAGCGCGCCTTAAACTGCTGTCGCCAGGTGACGGCGGAATTAAATCCCACCAGCTCCGCCACGCTCTCAACTGGCATATTTCCGACTTCAAGCAAAATCTGGCTGCGCCGCAGGCGTTCGGCGGTAAGCCAGTCGGCGACGCTCATCCCCGTGGCTTTAATAAAATGGCGGGTCAGCGTGCGGCGGCTCATCGAAACCACCTCCGCCAGCGAGTCCAGGCTATGCGGTTCGGTGATGTGCTGCTGCAGGTAGTCGATGAGGCAGTTAATACGTGCGTCACGGGTATCTTTCGGAACCGGCTGGGCGATGAACTGCGCCTGCCCGCCCTCGCGATGGGGCGGTACAATCATCCGACGTGCAATCTGGTTGGCGACGACGCTGCCAAAACGCTGGCGAATGATGTACAGGCAGCAGTCCAGCGCAGCCGCGGTACCGGCAGAGGTGATGATATTGCCGTCATCCACGTAGAGGGCATTGATATCCAGCTGGACGTTCGGAAAGAGCGACTGGAAGTGATGTTCAAACTCCCAGTGGGTGGCGGCCCGTTTACCGTCGAGGATCCCCGCCCAGGCCAGCACAAACGACCCCAGACACAGGCCGACAATTTCCGCGCCGTTGTCTCTCGCCAACACCAGGCTGTCGAGCAGCGCCTGAGGCGGCCGTTCAAGGACGTGCTGCCAGTAGGGAACGACAACAATGTCGGCCTGCCCGATGGCGGTGTAATCCTGCGTGGCGTTGAGGGCGAACCCGTCTTTTGAGGTAAGAAACCCCGGCGTTTCGGCGCAGATCGTCACGTTAAAGCGCTTTTCGCCGGAGACCGAATCACCAAACAGAATGCAGGGAACGGAGTAGTGGAACGGGCTGAACCCGTCTACCGCGACAATCGCAACGTTGATTAGCGACATCTGTCTCTCCTTTCCCGTTAACGCACTCAGAATATAACGGTTTCGCCATCCTGGGGAATGCTCACCGCATCGCTCACCTGGTTGGCTTCGACGTACTCACGCAGCGCGCTGCGGGTCAACAGACAGTGGTTAATCGCCTCCATGTGGCTCGCGACGATTTTAGCCTGCGGCAGCAGGAAATGGACGTTAAGCACATCTTCCTGTCCCATAATAATGGGCCCAAAGCCGATGACGTGGGCATAACCGGCGTTCAGTACCACCACATCCGGCTGGTATTTTTGCAGATCGGCTGCCACCTCTTCACGCCAGATGGTATCCCCGGCAAGATAGAGCGTCTTCTCACCAGGATGACGCAGCACCACGCCACAGGCCTCGCCCAGCCGCTCCGCAAGCTCCGGCACGGCGTATGCGCGGTCGGTCCCGTGCTGGCCGCCGTGGGTTTTCGTAATCTGAATATCGCCGAAGAAGGTCGCGTCGGTCATGACCGTCAGGTTGCTAAACCCCTGGCTGCGCAGCAGCGCGGCGTCACGATCGTTTTGCACGTAGATCGGTTTGTCTTTGGCGATCAGCTCTGCCGCGGTGCGATCCCAGTGATCGTCATGGGTATGGGTGACGATCACCGCGTCAGCGTCCAGCAGCGTATTGACGTCAACGGGGAGTTCGACCGTCGGGTTACGGCGTTCGGCATGCGCCGTACCGGGAAAGCCCGGATAAGCGCCTTTCGGGGCCAGCATCGGGTCGATTAAAAGACGTTTTCCGGCGTAGGTAATCAGCAGGGTGGCATTGCGAATTTGGGTAATGTTCATGGGCTATCCTCCGGTTGGTGTGATAAGGAGGATAACCAGCCGTCACAATTGGTGCTGTGGGCTAAAGGGCGATTACCGATGGAATCGGGCCATTTTCATCACCGCGTTTTCTGCCGGCACCTTTACCAGCCCGGCACCGCCCCGCCGTTAAAGATCGTTTCTGCCGCTTTCGCCACTTCCGGTGACTGATACGACTGGATAAACGCCTTCACGTTCTCCGCGTCTTTGTTGTCTTCGCGCGTCACCACGATGTTCACGTACGGCGAGTTTTTGTCTTCAATAAAGACGCTGTCATGCACCGGCGATAGCCCGGTTTGCTGAATATAGGTAGTGCTGATGATGGCGACATCCACTTTCGGGTCGTCCAGCACGCGCGGCAGCTGTGCCCCTTCCAGTTCCATGATTTTCAGCTGCTTAGGGTTGGCGATAATATCCAGCGCCGTCGGCAGCAGCCCGGTGTCCGGCTTCAGGGTGATGAGCTTCTCTTTTTGCAGCAGCAGCAGCGCGCGGCCAAGGTTGGTCGGATCGTTTGGAATGGCGATAGTCGCCCCGTCCTTCAGGTCAGAGACGGATTTGATTTTGCGGGAATAGCCTGCCATCGGGAAAACAAAGGTGTTCGCCACGGCCACCAGCTTGTAGCCATGCGCCTTGTTATCTTCTGCAAGGAACGGACGATGCTGGAAGACGTTGGCATCCAGCTCTCCCTGGTTAGTGGCATCGTTGGGCAATAGCGAGCCGCTGAATCCGACCAGCTCCACGTCCAGGCCATATTTCTCTTTTGCCACCTTTTTGGCGACTTCCGCCACGTCCTGTTCAGCGCCGTTGATGACGCCCACTTTTATGTGTTTGGCATCGCTGCCACTTTGATCGCACCCTGCCAGCAGCAGGCCAGCGAGAACCAGAGCACCCAATCGACGTTTCACGAGAAAGTTCCTTTTGCTGAATGTTTTAGTGACTATATCGACAACGAGGCGGTGAAATAAAAAACGAAAAAGAATCAATAAGAAGGATAAGTTATATGCGGGTATGGCCGGGTGATGCTGCGCTTACCCGGCCTACGGATTCAGAGCTTAAAGGACTTTCGCCAGGTAATGTCGCTGCATGCCCGGGTACGGATAATCCTGCAAAGACATCTGCAACTGGTACCCCTGTTTTTCATAGAACGGGCGCGCCTGGAAGCTGACGGTATCCACCAGCGCGTGCTTGCAGCCTTTGCGTCTGGCTTCCTCTTCCGCCGTTTTGATAAGCTGGCTGCCCACGCCGGTACCCCGCACGGTGTCGCTGACCCAGAGAAAGTCGATATTCAGCCAGTCGCCTTTACGCACCCCAATGAGCCCGCCGAGCATGACGCCTTTATCGTCTCGTACATAAACGCCAATGTCGCCGCTAAAGTTTGTCAGATCGATAAACTGTCCGTTATAGGCTCTTAACCCCACAAATAGCTCTTCTTTTTCTGCGGGTGTTACATTATCTGTTATGCTCAGGTGCATATTCCTCTCCTTATTTTCCGCGCAATTTGAATATCTCACAGCTTAACCTTCATAAAAACTCCTAATTTCCTCCTTTTTTTTAATACAGAAACATTCACTCAATAACTAAATAAAAAAAGCCTTTCCAATACGCATCCAAAACGTATACTGAGAACGATCATTCTCACTTTTGCACGGTATACGACGATGAGCACAAAGCTGGAAGAACGACAAAAACAACGTCAGGACGAAATCATCACCGCCGCGCGTCGCTGCTTTCGCGCCAGCGGATTTCACGCCGCCAGCATGTCGCAAATTGCCAGTGAGGCGAAGCTTAGCGTCGGGCAAATTTACCGTTATTTCAGTAACAAAGACGCGATTATTGAAGAGATGATCCGCCGCATTATCGACTCACGCATCGAAGGGATGCAGGATAAAACGGTGGTGGAAGGGATGCCGCAGGCGCTCGCCTGGCGTCAGACGCTCAACGAAGACGACGATGCGTTGATGCTCGAAATGTCTGCCGAGGCGACCCGTAACCCGCAGGTGGCGGCCATGCTGATCGCAGCCGATGCCCGGATGTTTACCAACGCCTGTGCGCACCTGAAAAAACAATTCCCCCATCTGAGCGATGAACATATTCGCTGCTGCGTGGAAATTACCGCGGTGATGATCGAAGGCACGATTTACCGTCGACTCGCGCCTTTAAAAGTACCGTCAGAACAATTAGAGCCTATCTATCAGAATATTTTAAATATGCTTTTCTCTGCGAAGTAATCGCATGTGAATAATTAGCGGGAATAAGTAATTTCCCAACTTAACATTTCCGGCCATGCCGGAGATGCGGTATCGCTGTGCCTTTAAATAGCCCCCCTCCCTGTTGATCCTTTAACAGGGCAGGCATCGTTCACCCTGGAAAAAGATTATGAAAACCATAACAACCTCCATCGCGGCATTACTCCTCCTGACCGGGTGCGATAATGCGCAAACATCTGCTCCCCAGCATCCTCTTCCGGATGTGGGGATTGTCACCCTCATGAGCCAGCCGGTCTCCGTCGTCAGCGAGCTCACGGGCCGCACCACCGCCGCCATGAGCGCCGAAGTGCGCCCGCAGGTGGGCGGCATTATTCAGAAGAGGTTGTTCACCGAAGGCGATACCGTGAAGGCAGGACAGGCGCTGTATCAAATTGACCCTTCCAGCTACCGCGCGGCGTTTGATGAAGCCGCCGCGGCGCTGAAACAGGCCCAGGCGCTGGTGCAGGCCGACTGCCAGAAAGCCCAGCGCTATGCGCAGCTGGTGAAAGACGACGGCGTGTCGCGTCAGGACGCAGAAGACGCGAAGTCCACCTGCGCGCAGGACAAGGCCAGCGTTGAATCAAAGAAGGCCGCGCAGGAGAGCGCGCGCATTAACCTCAACTGGACCACCGTCACCGCGCCGATTGCCGGACGCATCGGCATCTCCTCCGTCACCCCCGGCGCGCTGGTCACCGCCCAGCAGGATACCGCGCTCGCCACCATTCGCGGGCTGGACAGCATGTACGTCGACTTAACCCGTTCCAGCGCCGATCTGCTACGATTGCGCAAGCAAACCCTTGCCACCAATAGCGATACGCTAAGCGTGTCGTTAATCCTCGAAGACGGCAGCACCTACAGCGAGAAAGGCCGCCTGGCGTTAACCGAAGTGGCGGTGGATGAATCAACCGGCTCGGTCACGCTGCGCGCCGTCTTCCCGAACCCGCAGCATCAGCTCCTGCCGGGCATGTTTGTCCGCGCCAGGGTGGATGAAGGCGTCATGAGCGACGCGATCCTCGCGCCGCAGCAGGGCATCACCCGTGACGCCAAAGGCACCGCCACCGCTCTGGTGGTCAATGCCAGCAATAAGGTCGAGCAGCGTCAGCTGGAAACGGGTGACACCTACGGCGACAAATGGCTGGTGCTGAGCGGGCTGAAGGCAGGCGACAGGCTGATTGTGGAAGGTACTGACAAAGTCACCGCAGGGCAGGAAGTGAAGGCCGAAGAGATGAAAGCCAACGGAGGAAACGCCTGATGTTTTCCCGTTTCTTCGTGCGTCGCCCGGTCTTTGCCTGGGTTATCGCTATTCTTATCATGCTCGCTGGGATGCTGGCCATCCGCACGCTGCCGGTCGCGCAGTACCCGGACGTTGCGCCGCCGTCGATCAAAATCTCCGCCACCTATACCGGTGCCTCCGCGCAGACGCTGGAAAACAGCGTGACGCAGGTGATCGAGCAGCAGCTGACCGGGCTGGATAACCTGCTCTACTTCACCTCCACCAGCAGCTCGGACGGATCGGTGAGCATTACCGTCACCTTCGAGCAGGGCACTGACCCGGACACCGCTCAGGTGCAGGTGCAGAACAAAGTCCAGCAGGCGGAATCGCGCCTGCCCACCGAGGTGCAGCAGTCCGGGATCACCGTCGAAAAATCCCAGAGCAACTTCCTGCTGATCATGGGCGTGTACGATAAAACCGACACCGCCAGCAGCTCGGATATTGCCGACTGGCTGGTGAGTAATATGCAGGATCCGCTGGCGCGCGTGGAAGGCGTCGGGAGCCTGCAGGTGTTCGGGGCGGAATACGCGATGCGCATCTGGCTCGATCCGGCGAAGCTGGCGTCCTACTCGCTGATGCCGTCCGACGTGCAGAGCGCGATTGAAGCGCAGAACGTGCAGGTCTCCGCCGGTAAAATCGGCGCGCTACCCTCGTCGAACGCCCAGCAGCTGACCGCCACCGTCCGCGCCCAGTCGCGCCTGCAGACGGTGGATCAGTTTAAAAACATCATTGTGAAGAGCCAATCCAACGGCGCGGTGGTGCGCATCAGCGATGTCGCCCGCGTGGAGATGGGCAGCGAAGATTATACCGCCACCGCGAAGCTCAACGGCCACCCGGCGGCGGGTATGGCAGTCATGCTTTCACCGGGTGCGAACGCGCTCAACACTGCGACGGCGGTGAAAGATAAGATTGCCGAGTTCAAAAAGTCGATGCCGGAAGGCTACGACGTGGCCTACCCGAAGGACAGCACCGAGTTCATCAAGATCTCCGTTGAGGACGTGATTCAGACCCTGTTCGAAGCCATTGTCCTCGTGGTGGTGGTGATGTACCTGTTCCTGCAAAACGTCCGCGCGACGCTGATCCCCGCGTTGGCGGTACCTGTCGTTCTGCTGGGTACCTTCGGCGTGCTGGCGCTGTTCGGCTACTCCATCAATACCCTGACGCTGTTTGCGATGGTGCTGGCGATTGGGCTTTTGGTGGATGACGCCATCGTGGTGGTGGAAAACGTCGAGCGTATTATGCGCGACGAGGGGCTGCCCGCCCGGGAAGCCACCGAGAAATCGATGGGCGAAATCTCCGGCGCGCTGGTCGCCATTGCGCTGGTGCTCTCTGCGGTATTCCTGCCGATGGCCTTCTTCGGCGGTTCCACCGGGGTGATTTACCGTCAGTTTTCGGTCACCATTATTTCGGCGATGTTCCTCTCCGTGGTGGTGGCGCTGACCCTGACGCCCGCGCTCTGCGGCTCGATTCTGAGCCACACGACGCCGCACAAAAAGGGCTTCTTCGGCGCGTTTAACCGCTTCTATAGCAGGACCGAGCGCGGTTATCAGAACAAGGTGCTGCGCGCTCTGCGCCGTTCCGGCGGCATGCTGGTCATCTACGCCCTGCTCTGCGGCGCGATGGGCTTCGCCATGCTTAAGCTGCCGGGCAGCTTCCTGCCGACGGAAGACCAGGGCGAAATCATGGTGCAGTACACCCTGCCAGCCGGCGCGACGACGGTACGTACCGCCGAAGTCAGCCGCCAGGTGCGCGAGTGGTTCCTCACCAAAGAGAAAGCCAACACCAACGTGATCTTCACCATTGAAGGCTTCAGCTTCAGCGGCAGCGGCCAGAACGCCGGGATGGCGTTTGTCTCCCTAAAGAACTGGTCAGAGCGTAAAGGCGATGCAAACACGGCTCAGGCCATCGCCCTGCGTGCCACGCAGGAACTGAGCACCATCCGCGATGCGACCATCTTTGCGATGACGCCGCCTGCGGTGGACGGCCTGGGCCAGAGCAACGGTTTTACCTTTGAGCTGATGGCCAGCGGCGGCACCGACCGCGATGCGCTGCTGAAACTGCGTAACCAGCTGATTGGCGAAGCCAACCAGGACAGCTCGCTGCACGCCGTGCGCGCCAACGATCTGCCGCAGATGCCGCAGCTTCAGGTGGATATCGACAACAACAAGGCCGTGTCGCTGGGGCTGTCCCTGAGCGACGTCACCAACACCCTCTCCAGCGCCTGGGGCGGGACCTACGTGAACGACTTTATCGATCGCGGCCGCGTGAAAAAGGTCTACATCCAGGGCGACAGCGACTATCGCGCCGTGCCGTCCGATCTCAACAAATGGTATGTGCGCGGCAGCGACAGCACCATGACCCCGTTCTCCGCCTTCGCCACCACCCGCTGGGAGTATGGCCCGGAAAGCCTGGTGCGCTACAACGGCTCGGCGGCGTATGAGATACAGGGCGAAAACGCCAGCGGCGCGAGCTCCGGCACGGCGATGAGCAAAATGGAGCAGCTGGCAAACAGCCTGCCGTCCGGCAGCACCTGGGCGTGGAGCGGTTTGTCTTTGCAGGAAAAACTGGCAAGCGGTCAGGCGATGAGCCTCTATGCCCTTTCCATCCTCGTGGTGTTCCTGTGCCTGGCGGCGTTGTATGAGAGCTGGTCGGTGCCGATTTCGGTCATCCTTGTGATCCCGCTTGGGGTGCTGGGTGCGGCGCTTGCCGCCTCCCTGCGCGGCCTGAGTAATGACGTCTACTTCCAGGTGGCGCTACTCACCACTATCGGCCTGTCGTCGAAGAACGCCATCCTGATTGTCGAGTTTGCCGAAGCCAAAGTCGCAGAAGGTTACTCCCTGACGCGCGCCGCCCTGCGTGCCGCCCAGACGCGTCTGCGTCCCATCATCATGACGTCGCTGGCGTTTATCGCAGGGGTGACGCCGCTGGCCGTTGCAACCGGTGCAGGTGCCAACAGCCGCGTGGCAATTGGTACCGGCATTATCGGCGGAACGCTGGCCGCGACGCTGCTGGCGATCTTCTTCGTCCCTTTATTCCTTGTACTGGTGAAACGTCTGTTCTCCGGTAAACACGCGAACCGGAGGTCATAATGTTTCGTGTCACTGTTTTAGCGTTAGTCCTGCTGAGCGCAGGGTGTGTGTCGTTAGACCCTACCTATCAACGCCCGGACGCTCCCGTCCCGGCGACCTTGCCCGGCGCGCACGGCGAAGCCACCGCCGTGGTGAGCCAGTGGCAGCAGGTGATGAACGACGCGAGGCTGAAAAGCGTGGTGACGATGGCGCTGAACAGCAACCGCGACGTGCAAAAAGCGATCGCGGATATCGACGCCGCCCGCGCACAGTACGGTGAAACGCGCTCGTCCCTGTTTCCGACGGTGGACGCCGAGCTGAGCCACACCCGCAGCCGCACGCTGGCAAGCGGTGTTGCGACAAGCGACGAAGCCAACGGCGCGGTCTCCAGCTTCGAGCTGGATCTGTTTGGCCGCAACCAGAGCCTCTCCCGCGCCGCGCGTGAAACCTGGCTTGCCAGCGAGTTCACCGCGCAGAACACGCGCCTGACGATGGTTAGCGAGCTGACCACGGCCTGGGTGACGCTGGCGGCGGATAACAGCAACCTGGCGCTGGCGAAATCCACAATGGAGAGCGCGGCAAACTCGCTAAAGATTGTGAAGCGCCAGCAGGAAGTGGGCGTCGCGGCGGCTACGGACGTCAGTGAAGCGATGGCGGTTTACCAGCAGGCGCGCGCCAGCGTGGCGAGCTACCGGACGCTGGTGATGCAGGATAAAAATGCCCTCAATCTGCTGGCGGGCGATACGGTGCCGGAGAACCTGCTGCCCGGTACGCTGGAGAGCCTGAGCAACAACGCCATCACGCTGATCCCGGCGGGCGTCAGCTCCAGCGCGCTGCTGCGCCGCCCGGACATTCAGGAAGCGGAACATAACCTGCTGAGCGCCAACGCCAATATCGGCGCGGCGCGCGCCAACTTCTTCCCGACCATTTCACTGACCGCCAGCGCGGGCGTCGGCAGCGACTCGCTCTCCTCCCTGTTCAGCCACGGGATGAAGGTCTGGTCATTCGCGCCGTCCATCAGCCTGCCGCTGTTCAGCGGCGGCAACAATCTGGCGCAGCTGCGTTATGCAGAAGCCGAGAAAAAAGGGTTAATTGCGACCTACGAAAAAGCCATCCAGAGCGCGTTTAAAGACGTGGCCGACGCGCTGGCGCGCCGTGAAACGCTCAGCGAGCAGCTTGATGCCCAGCGAGAATACGTGGCGGCCGAGCAAAAAACGCTGGATGTGGCAACGCGCAGCTATAAGGCGGGCGCGGGGGATTATCTGACGGTACTGACCGCGCAGCGGTCGCTGTGGTCGGCGCAGGAATCGCTGATTGCGCTGCAGCAAACCGACCTGGAGAACCGCATCACGCTGTGGCAGTCGCTGGGCGGGGGGATCCAGTAACCTTATCGGTGGGCGATTCTCATGCGCAGAAAAGAGAAAATCATACTTTCGACTGGAATCGCTACACTGAATGTAACGATATATTTCATGGGAAGCCTGTGACGTCTAAAGGGGGTTGTTGATGAAAGCTGCGCACCTGGTCTGCCTGCTGGTTTGTCTGCTCTTCGCCGCGTTTGTCCATGCTCAGGAAAAGGACGATCCGGCGAAAGAGGCGCAAATAAAGCAGCAGGTCCTGAAAGATATTAAGAAAACCTGTACGCCACAGAAAAAGCAGAGCGATAAGGCCTGGCAGGAGATGATTTTGTCGTCCGAGGCCAATCAGCTGCTGATCAAAAACGCCATCACCGCCGTGAAGCGCGACAACCTGGACGCCTACTGGGCTGCGGTTGGTCAGGTGGATTGTCTGGAAGATTATTGAGTTCTCGCCGGGTGGCGCTGCGCTTACCCGGCCTGGAAAATGTTTTAACGCTTCCGCACGTCCGGAATGATGAGATCCCCGCGCAGAACATAGGACCCGAGCATCTGCGTTTTCTCCGTCAGCCAGCTTACGATACGCGCCGCCATGGCATCCATTGAATATTCAATCGCCGGGATCACCGGAATACCCGGCAGGTGCAGCGATCCGGCCAGGCTAAAGACCATAATGTCGTCCGGTACGGATTTATTAAACGCCTGCAGCTGCGGGATCACCCGCTGGGCTTCCTGCTCGTCCGCCACCAGTAACGCGTTGAAGTTCAGCGTGGACGCGTTGTTGAGTAATTCCTGAAGCGCAACGGACGAGGAGGTCGCGTCCATAAAGACGAGGTTGCGATTAAAGGGCAGGAAATTTTTCTCCAGCGCGTGCTTATAGCCAAGCAGCACCTGGTCGGCAAACCCGCTGCCGTGCGGGTGGATCAGCGCAATCTGGCGACGCCCCTGGCTGGTCAGATAGTTACAGGCGGTTTCGGCGGCAAAGGCGTGATCGAACTGAATGCTGTTGGAGTTATCAGCCTCCATGCAGTCCACCAGAATGACGTTTTCCATATCCACGTCCAGCGGGAAACGGGCGCCAATCACCAGAATGTCGTCACACAGGCCACAGGAGAGTTCTTCAAGAGCATTCATCACTTCCGCTTTGCTATGGGCGAAGCGCAGCAGCAGGTGTTTTTGATGCTGGCTGAGCTGTTTTTCCAGCGCGTAAAGATAACCGGTGGTCTGGTTAATGTTTTCCTGCGCGCAAATCACCCCAATGCAGCCCGTCGACTGGCTCAGCAGCGACTGGGCAATCACGTTAGGCCGGTAGTTCAGCTCATCCACCGCCTTCAGCACGGCCTGACGGCTGGCTTCCTTAACGCCACGTGACCCACTCAACACTCGCGATACCGTGGCTTTAGACACCCCGGCCAGACGTGATACATCATTGATTGTCGACATCTCTTTCCCCTGGCAGGCTAACCTCGCGCCTGCAAATTCCATAACCGCTACGGCTCACATTATAGCCAGAACGGAGTATATCCGTTTCCGTTTTTCATGGAAACCGATTTTCCGTTTCCACTCAAAATGATGTTAAAACAGCCAAATTATGTGACCAACATCCGGTTAATTAGCCTCATAAGCATTGGATCTTGATGGTTATCACAGTTCTGTTTTTTATAAATGGAAACCGGTTTCCGTATCATGTCCAATCATTCTCGCAATAACTATTTACATTTAGAGGATGGTTGTCGATGTTCAAGATTATGCTGTGTTGCTCTGCCGGGATGTCCACCAGCCTGCTGGTCAGCAAAATGGTCGATGTCGCGAAAGAACGTGGTTTGCCGGTGAAGATCGATGCGTACGGTGTTTCCGAATTTGATACGCAGTTTCCGCAATACCAGGTGGTACTTCTCGGACCGCAAGTGAAATACATGTTACAGACACTCTCAGACAAGGCGGCTACGAAAGGCATTCCGGTGCAGCCCATCGACATGATGGACTACGGCATGCAGCGTGGCGATAAAGTACTGGACTATGCTCTGTCGCTCATCGAAGCGGCACACTAAAAGGTGTTCACATGAGTTCGTTATATCAATCCATGGTCGCGGTGATTGAGCAGTCAATTACCCCGCTGGCCGCGAAGCTCGGCCAGCAAAAGTATGTGATTGCCATTCGCGACGGCTTTACCGCCGCGCTGCCGTTCATGATCATCGGCTCGTTTATGCTGGTGTTCATCTTCCCGCCGTTCTCGGCGGATACCACCAACAGCTTTGCCCGCGGCTGGCTGGATTTCTCCCAGACCTACCGCGAGCAGCTGATGCTGCCGTTTAACCTCAGCATGGGCGTGATGACCTTCTTCATTTCGGTGGGGATTGGCGCAAGCCTGGGGCGTCAGTTTAACCTCGACCCGGTGATGTCCGGCCTGCTGGCCTTTATGGCCTTCCTGCTGGTCGCCGCGCCGTATGCCGACGGTAAAATCTCGACCCAGTATCTCTCCGGTCAGGGCATCTTTACCGCGCTTATCACCGCGATTTACGCCACCCGCGTCTATGCGTGGCTGAAGCAGAACAACGTGACCATCCGCCTGCCGAAGGAAGTGCCCACCGGCGTGGCGCGTTCGTTTGAGATCCTGATCCCGGTGATGGTGGTGATCGGTACGCTGCACCCGCTGAACCTGTTCATTGAAGCGCAGACCGGAATGATCATCCCGCAGGCGATCATGCACCTGCTGGAGCCGCTGGTATCCGCATCCGACTCCCTGCCCGCGATACTGCTCTCCGTGCTGCTGTGCCAGATCTTCTGGTTTGCCGGTATTCACGGCTCGCTGATTGTCACCGGCATCATGAACCCATTCTGGATGGCGAACCTCTCCGCAAACCAGGCGGCGCTCGCCGCAGGCGCGGCGCTGCCGCACGTTTACCTGCAGGGCTTCTGGGATCACTACCTGCTGATTGGTGGCGTAGGCTCCACGCTGCCGCTGGCGTTCCTGCTGCTGCGCAGCCGCGCCACGCACCTGCGCACCATCGGCAAAATGGGCATTGTGCCGAGCTTCTTTAACATCAATGAGCCGATTCTGTTCGGCGCGCCGATCATCATGAACCCGATGCTGTTTATCCCGTTCGTGTTTGTTCCGCTGGTCAATGCCTGCCTGGCGTACGGCGCAACGAAGCTCGGCTGGCTGGCTCAGGTGGTGTCATTAACCCCGTGGACCACCCCCGCGCCGATTGGTGCCTCATGGGCGGCAAACTGGGCGCTCAGTCCGGTGATAATGTGCCTGGTCTGTATGGTGATGTCCGCGCTGATGTACCTGCCGTTCCTGCGCGCCTATGAGCGTACGCTGATGAAAAACGAAGAGCAGAAGGCCCAGGCAACCGTCGGTACCGCTGAAGCCGCAAGCAATTAAGTCAAAGAGGAAAGGACATGAAATACGCATTTCCCGATAACTTCTGGTGGGGCAGCGCAAGCTCCGCTCTCCAGACCGAAGGGGCAAGAGAGGGCGAAACCACCTGGGACTACTGGTTTGCCCGCGAGCCGAACCGTTTTCACAACGGCGTGGGGCCGCAGCAGACCTCCACGTTTTATCAAAACTGGAAAACGGACATTCAGCTGTTAAAGCAGCTGAACCACAACAGCTTTCGTACCTCGATTAGCTGGGCACGCCTGATCCCCGACGGTATCGGTGAAGTGAACCCGGAAGCGGTCGATTTTTACAATCAGGTCATTGATGAGCTGAATGAACAGGGCATCACGCCGTTTATCACCCTGTTCCATTTCGACATGCCGATGGCGATGCAGGAAATCGGCGGCTGGGAAAACCGTGACGTGGTGGACGCTTACGCCCGCTATGCGCAGATCTGCTTCGAGCTGTTTGGCGACCGCGTACTGCACTGGTTTACCTTCAACGAGCCGATCGTGCCGGTGGAAGGCGGTTATCTGTACGACTTCCACTATCCGAACGTGGTGGATTTCCGCCGGGCGGCCACCGTGGCGTATCACACCGTGTTGGCCCACGCGAAGGCCGTTCAGGCTTACCGCGCCGGGCATTACGCGGGGGAGATCGGCATCGTGCTGAACCTGACGCCGTCGTACCCGCGTTCGCAGAACCCAGCGGACGTGAAGGCGGCGCACATCGCGGACCTGATGTTTAACCGCAGCTTCCTTGACCCGGTCCTGCGCGGCGAATACCCGGCGGATCTGGTGGCGCTGTTGAAATCTTACGACCAGCTGCCCGCCTGCAAGCCGGAAGACGGCTTCCTGATTGCGGAAGGAAAAATCGACCTGCTCGGCGTGAACTACTATCAGCCGCGTCGCGTGAAGTGTCGCGACAGCGCGGTGAACCCGCAGGCGCCGTTTATGCCGGAGTGGTTCTTTGATAGCTACGAGATGCCGGGCCGTAAGATGAACCCGTACCGCGGCTGGGAAATTTACGAGCCGGGAATTTACGATATTCTGGTCAACCTGCGCGACAATTACGGCAACCCTCGCTGCTTTATTTCTGAAAACGGCATGGGCGTCGAAAACGAGCAGCGCTTTATTGAAAACAGCCAGATTAACGATCAATACCGCATCGATTTTATTTCTGAGCATTTATCGTGGCTGCATAAAGGGATTAGCGAAGGGTGCAATTGTCTTGGCTACCACATGTGGACGTTTATTGATAACTGGTCGTGGTGTAATGCCTATAAAAACCGCTACGGATTTATCCAGCTCGATTTAAAAACGCAGCAGCGCACCATTAAGAAAAGCGGAGAGTGGTTTGCCGCCACCGCCTTAAATAATAGTTTTGAAAAAGAGTAATAATGATGATCGCACTAGAAGAAGCCGTAATGGAAATTATCGTCAACGCCGGACAGTCCCGCAGCCTGTGCTTTGAAGCGCTGCACGCGGCGCGTCAGGGCAACATCGACGAAGCCAAAAGCCTGCTGCGCGAAGCCGACGGCTACGCGCGCCTGGCGCACAAGATGCAGACCAAACTGATCGAGCAGGATGCGGGCGAAGGCCGCCAGCCGATGACGTTAATCATGGTGCACGCGCAGGATCATTTAATGAATTCCTTATTAGCGCGTGAACTGTCTGAAGAAATTATTCATTTATATCAGAGATAGTCTATGGCGAAATAAAGTTAATGTAATACCTCTGTACCCTAAATAGAGATCCACTTGTTCTGATGATAGCGACATACTCTGTCAGATCGGAGCGGGATGGTTATTGTCTGAATAAAATTAAACTATATTGAGATAACCATGAATACGATTAAAAAACTTCCATTAACCATGGCGGTTATCGCCGCGCTTTGCCCAATTTCCGTACTCGCACAAGAATTTACCCAAGAGCAAATCGACGCCATTGTGGCGAAAGCGGTAGATAAAGCTCTGGCCGAGCGTCAGGCCAAAATGGATGCGGCGGTTGCGAAAAAAGCGGACGTGGTAACCGAGCCGCAAAGCGCGGCGCAATCCCCGGATATGGCGATCCCATTCGGGATTAAATTTACCGGCTACGCCCGCTACGGCGCGCACTTCCAGGCCGCCGATCAGAAATACGTGGCGGTGGACGGCTCCTACAACGGCGCGTCCGCGATTGGTCGTCTGGGTAACGAAGGTAACGGTGGGGAATTCCAGCTCTCCAAGGCCTTCAAAGGGGACAACGGCGCCATCTGGGACATCAACGTGATGATCGACCACTGGGGCGACGAGGTTAACCTGAAAAAAGCCTACGCGGGGGTGACCAACATTATGGCCTCCAACCCAAATGCCTACTTCTGGGCCGGTCGTGACTTCCACCAGCGTCCGCAGCAGGGCATCAACGATTACTTCTGGATGAACCACGACGGCCAGGGCGCCGGGGTGAAGAACTTCGACATCGGCGGCGTGCAGTTTGACGTGGCTGCCGTGGCGGCAGTCGAATCCTGTAGCCCGGAAGTGATGGAAGATGAAGCGAACCCGTCGCGCATCACCTGTACCGGCGGTTCCGGCACGGGCGACAAGGGCAACTACGCCGCGACCTCCAAAATCCACGGCATGAAGCTCGGCCCGATCGACATGGAGCTGTAC
Organism: Enterobacter cloacae complex sp. I3; assembly: GCF_014896175.1. Taxonomy (NCBI): domain Bacteria; kingdom Pseudomonadati; phylum Pseudomonadota; class Gammaproteobacteria; order Enterobacterales; family Enterobacteriaceae; genus Enterobacter; species Enterobacter cloacae complex sp. I3. Next base: position 103,837 of record NZ_JADBQZ010000014.1, on the reverse strand, counting down.
GCCAACTATGGCTTTGATTCGAAAGCGGTTGAAAGCGACGAACGCCTGAACGCCTGGCAGGGCGGCGTGGTGCTGAGCCACACCAACGACAGCGGCGTGAACAAGGTGATCGCCCGCTACTCCGATAACGCGGATAACAGCGTATTCAACAAAACCGAAGATCTGACCACGGTCTACGCCAGCTTCGAAGGGCTGTATAAATTCACTCAGGCCACGCAGGTGGAGTACATCCTCGCCTTCCACGACTACGACAACAGCCGCGATAAGACCGACAACCGCAAGAACTACAACGCCATCGTGCGCCCGATGCACTGGTGGAACGACGTTCACTCCACCTGGCTGGAAGCAGGCTGGCAGCACGTTGACTACGATAACGGCGGCGACAACAAGGGCTGGAAGCTGACCCTGTCGCAGAACATGTCTATCTCCATGGGGCCGGAGTTCCGTCCGATGCTGCGCTTCTACGTCACCGGCGGCAAGGTGGATAATGAACGCACCGCGCGCGTGAACAATACCAAAGACGAGACGCTCGACGACTTCAACGTCGGCGCGATGTGGGAGGCGTGGTTCTAAGGTCAACAACATGCCGGGTGGCGCTACGCTTACCCGGCCTACGGTTTTCCCCCTCTCCCCGTGGGAGAGGGCCGAGGTGAGGGCATCAGGCCGCACACAACCATGCTATGCTGTTGGCCAATTAACGACAACATAGCAGGGGAGAAAATGGGTTCCACACGCAAAGGGATGCTGAACGTCCTGATCGCCGCCGTTTTATGGGGCAGTTCCGGAGTTTGCGCGCAGTACATCATGGAGAAAAGCCACATTTCTTCGCCTTACCTGACCATGGTTCGCCTGCTGTTTACCGGCGTGATCCTGCTGACGCTCTCCTTCGTTCACGGCGACAAGATTTTCTCGATCATCAAGCATCGTAAAGACGCGCTCAGTCTGCTGTTTTTCTCGCTGGTCGGCGCGCTCACCGTGCAGCTCACCTTCCTGCTGACGATTGAAAAATCCAACGCCGCTACGGCGACCGTGCTCCAGTTTCTGTCGCCGACCATCATTGTGGCGTGGTTCGCCCTGGCGCGGAAAACGCGTCCCGGCGTGTTTGTCCTGTCAGCGATTTTTACGTCGTTGATCGGCACCTTCCTGCTGGTGACACACGGCGACCCAACCTCGCTCTCCATCTCCCCTGCCGCGCTGTTCTTCGGCATCGCCTCGGCGTTTGCCGCCGCGTTTTACACAACCTATCCGTCAGCGCTGATTGCCCGCTACGGCACGCTGCCGATTGTCGGCTGGAGCATGTTGATTGCCGGGTTAATGCTGACGCCGTTCTACGCCGGGCGCGGCACCACTTTCGTGATTGACGGCGGCCTGCTGCTGGCGTTTTTCTACCTGGTGGTGATCGGCACGGCGCTGACGTTCAGCCTGTACCTGAAGGGCGCGCAGATGATCGGCGGGCCGAAGGCGAGCATTCTGAGCTGCGCCGAGCCGCTGAGCAGCGCGTTGCTGTCGGTGGTGTTGCTTGGCGTGGCGTTTACGCTGCCGGACTGGCTGGGGACGCTGCTGATTGTGTCGTCGGTGGTGCTGATTTCGATGGATTCGCGTAGAAGGGTTAAGGCATCGGCGTAGCCTGATGCCCTCACCCCAACCCTCTCCCACGGGAGAGGGAGAAAAACACTACTTCGCCTTAACCTTTCCCGCCACCAGCAGCGCGGTCAGCAGCATCAGCGTGCCGGAAATCACCAGCGGCGACGTCAGCCCCAGATGGTCGAGCGCCACGCCGCCAATGGCCGCACCGCAGGTGTTCGCCAGCTGGATCACCGCCACCTGAATCGACCCGGCTTTTTCCGCCTGATCGGCAAGCGTTCGGGTGATCCACGTCGACCAGCCCACCGGTACCAGCGCAAAGGCAAAGCCCCAGATAATCGCAATCGCCGAGGCAACCCATTTGTCGCTACCCCACAGAATCAGCACCGTGGCACTCACCGCCAGCAGCAACGGCGCACCCGCCAGCGCCACCTTCAGGGAGCGCTTCAGGAACTGGGACGACAGCGACGTGCCGATAAAGCTGGCGATACCGAAGCTCAGCAGCACCAGCGTCAGGCCGTCCACGTCAAAGCCCGCCATGGTCATAAACACCGGACGGATGTAGGTGAAAAAGGCAAACTGCCCGGCAAAGGCCATAAAGATGGCGGTCATCCCCGCCAGCACGCCCGGACGCTTGAGCAGCGCGAACATGTTCTGTTTGTGGTGCGCCGCTTCGCCCGGCAGGGACGGCAGCGCCTTCCACACCCAGATAATGCAGAGCACACCCATCACTGCCGCCGCGTTAAAGACGTTACGCCAGCCGATAATCCCACCAAGGAAGCTGCCCAGCGGCGCGGCAATCACCAGCGCAATAGAGACCGCGCCGAAGATAACGGACAGCGCTTTTGGCACGGTGCGCGCGGGCACCAGGCGCATGGTCAGCGAGGCCGACATCGCCCAGAAGCCGCCTAATCCCAGCCCCAAACAGGCGCGACCGAGCAGCAGCAGGGTGAAGCTTTCCGCGAAAGAGACCAGCAGGCAGGAGAGCGTCAGCAGCACGCTGAACAGAATGACCACTTTGCGGCGATCAATCGCGCCAATCACCTGCGTGATAAACAGGCTGGCGAACATCGCCACAAAGGCGGTGACGGTAACGGACTGCCCCGCCACGCCTTCGGAAATGCCCAGATCCTGCGCCATCGGCGTCAGCAGGCTCACCGGTAGAAACTCAACGGTAATCAGGCAGGCGACGCAGAACGCCACGGAGAAAACCGCCGACCAGTTGGGGCGTGAAACCTCGCTGGTCTGCGGTCTGGTCGAGGGCTGGATATGTTCTGTCATGGCGTCACCTGAAGATAAAAACGTGCAGAAAAGTCGCGCAGTTTATCATCAAAAGTGTGACGAATTTAACGTTTAGACAACTTTTGTCGTTTTTAATGATTCGGAAGACAGATCGGCGGTGACTGATACCTTTTCAGCATAACGAAAATGAAAATTCAGTAACCACAATTGAGGTGAAACAATCATAGCGTCTGAAAAGGAGAAACTATGAAAACACGTACTTTATCTCAAAATCTTACCGTCAGTGCCGTCGGCTACGGTGCCATGGGTCTGAGTGAATTTTATGGCCAGACTAATGACAAAGGCTCACTGCAGGTATTGCATAACCTCATCGATCTGAACGTGACGTTTATTGATACCGCAAATTTATATGGCCGTGGCCATAATGAAAGGCTAATCGGTCACTTTCTTGCCGGGCTGGATAAAAACACTCGCGACCAGTTCAAAATCGCCACGAAGTGCGGCATCGATCGCTCTCCTGACGAGTCCTACGCCCGCACCATCAACAATACGCCGGACTATATCATCCGCTGCTGTAACGAATCCCTTAAGCGGCTTGGCGTGGAGCGAATCGACCTCTTTTATCTTCACAGAGTGAGTAACGCAACCCCGATCGAAGAGAGTATGGATTGTCTGCGCACCCTTGTTAAAGAGGGCAAGATCAACCACATCGGCCTTTGCGAAGTGTCGGCTTCAACGCTGCAACGGGCGCATGCGGTGCATCCGGTCACCGCATTGCAAACAGAATATTCTCTGTGGACACGAGACATTGAGGAAAACATTTTGCCGGTCGTGAAAGCGCTAGGTATCGGCCTGGTGCCCTACTCACCTCTTGGCAGAGGCTTCCTGACGGGAAAATACCTGAACAACAACGTTTTTGCAGAAGGTGATTTCCGCAAGAATAACGAACGATTTGTTCAGTCCAGCCTCGATCATAATCGCCAGTTGCTCGATATCATTACCCCGCTGGCGACAAAATACGGCTGTACCGCAGGTCAGATTGCGCTTGCCTGGCTGTTAGCACAATACGATCGGCTGGTTCCCATTCCGGGTACTAAGCACGTCAGCTATCTGGCCGAGAACGCGCGCGCTGCCGATATTGTGCTTGAGAAGAGCGATATCGAATCGTTGAACAACCTTCATCGCCGGGTAGCGATTAAAGGCGATCGTTATTCTGCCGAGGGTATGAAGGGCGTGAATGCCTGATACGGCATCTTGGAAATAAAAAAACCGGGTTTCCCCGGTTTTTTTATTTCTACGGAAACGCCGTTAGCGATAAACGCTCAACGCGACGCCTTCCCCGCCGCCAACGCACAGTGCGGCAACGCCACGCCTGGCATCATTACGGATCAGGGAATGAACCAGCGTCACCAAAATTCGGCAGCCGGATGCACCTACCGCATGCCCAAGCGCGATTGCCCCGCCGTATGGATTGATACGATCCGGGGAAATCCCGGCCCGCTGAATCACGGCCAGCGCCTGGGCGGCAAACGCTTCGTTGGATTCGAGATGATCCACATCCTCAGGCTTCCATCCCGAGCGGGAAAGACAGTCGGCAATGGCCTGAATCGGGGCTGCACCCATTAATGCCGGCTGGATACCGGAATTGGAAAATACGCCCAGCGATGCCAGAACTGGCAAACCACGTGCTTCGGCAGTCTCACGCGTACAAAGCAGGACCGCCGCGGCACCGTCATTCAACGATGAAGCATTTCCCGCCGTCACCGTACCCTCTTTTCGGAAGACAGGCTTCAGTTTCGTCAATTTTTCGATACTGGTTGCACGGGGTCCTTCATCCCTCTCCACGCTTATCGTTTCACCTTTTCGCGTCTGCCATTCAACCGGGACAATTTCACGCTCAAAAATGCCACGCGCCTGCGCTTCAAGCGCTTTGTGGTGAGAGACAAGGGCATATTCATCCTGCATTTCGCGGCTGACACCAAACTCCGTCGCAACATTCTCTGCAGTGATACCCATGTGATAATCGTTGAAGGCATCCCAGAGCCCGTCAGAAACCAGGCTATCTTTGAGAGTAATATTACCCAGCCGCGTTCCGCTACGCGACGTCGTGGCGATATGCGGCGCGTTGGACATACTCTCCTGACCACCGGCGATAACAAACTCAGCCTCCCCCGTCTGCAGCGCCTGCATGCCAAGATGGACCGCCTTAAGCCCGGACCCGCACACTTTGTTTACCGTCAGACATTGCGTATCTACGGGCAATCCAGCATTCAGTGCCGACTGTCGGGCCGGGTTCTGGCCGCACCCCGCAGTAAGAACCTGTCCCATAATGACCTGAGAGATATCACTGGCTTCTACGCCAGATTCTTTCAGGAGCGCCTGAATGACGCGGCTTCCCAGATCAGAGGCTGAATGCTCCGCAAGCGCGCCCTGAAATGCGCCCGTCGCCGTGCGGCGGGCTGCAATAATAACAATCTCGCTCATGCGTCACTTCCCTTCAGTCCTGGCAAAGTATGGCCCGTCGCGGCCATTGCCGCGCGGTATGCAGTAAGACCATTCATGCAGGCGGGAACGCCAGCATATACCGCCATCTGTATCACAATTTCAAGCAGCTCTTCCGGCGTCACGCCGGTATTCAGCGCGCCTCGCATATGCAGTTCTAGCTGCGGCATGGCATTACCCAGCGTCACAAGCGAGGCGACGGTCAACATTTCGCGCGTTTTGAGATCCAGTCCCGGACGACCCACCACATCCCCGAACGCATAGTCGGTAATCAGGGCGGGCAGCCCCGGGTCCAGCTCGCTCAGGCGGCGGGTGACTTTATCCGCGAGCCCCGCTTCAAGACGGTCCATAATCTCTCTGCCATAGCGCGTGCGGTCATTAATTTGACTCATAAGATTTCTCCATACGGGATTGTTTTGCGGTCAACGTTGCCGGAATAACCGCGACAAGCAGAACGGACAGACCGATGGCCGTACCGGCGACGATATACAGGAGCGGCATTGAAAATGATGAAACCATCCAGGCACCGACTGACGCACCGATACCAATGGCGGTATTGAAAAATGAAACGTAGATTGCGGAGGCCGGGAAGGCTTTATCCTCTGCCATACGTAAAACCCACGTCTGGAAACCGACAAATATTCCTGATACGGCGACACCCCAGACAACCATACTGGTAAATATCAACGCAGCAGAGAGCGAGGAACCAGACAGGCCCAGGAACAGCAGCACTGCACAGATCAGCAGTACAGACAAAGAGACCGTCAGCTTGAGATACTTATCAATCAACACGCCGGTCAGGAAATTACCTGCCAGACCCGCGATGCCGTAAACAAAAAGCACAGCAGGAATAATGGTGGTGGACAGTAAACTCTGCGTGTGTAGCCAGGGTTCAATGTACGTAAAGGCAGCAAAGTGAGCCGTCACAGCCAGCAAGGTTGCTGAGTAAATTTTCCATAATGTTGACGATTTCAGCACGCCTTTAAGCGCATCCAGCCCGAGCGCACTTTTGCTGGTAATCCTGGGAACAAGAACGCTAATACCCACAAAGGCAATTACGCTCAGCGCGGCCATCAGCCAAAATGCCTGCCGCCAGCCGAAGTGAATACCAATATAGTTGGATACCGGTACGCCAAAAACGCTTGCTGCGGAAACACCACCAAATACGATTGACGTCGCCGCCCCTATATATCTGGCAGGGACCATAGCCACCGCCGTTGCGCCGATCATCGCCCAGAATGCGCCGTGAGCGAGCGCTCCCAGTACGCGGGCGCTAAGCAGCATGCTATAGACGTTTACCGTCGCAGCCATAACGTTAGAGATCAGAAGTACCACGGTGAGCACAAGTAAAAGCCGCTTCTTGGCCACATTCCCTAAAAAGACGGAGGCAAACAGCGCACTCAACGCCCCCACCCAGGCATAAAGCGACACGGTCATGCCCACCGCAGATTCCGAAGACTGTAGCCCTTCTGCGATTGGCGTTAATAATCCGACTGGCGCCAGTTCGGTGGTGACAATAGTAAAGGTTGAAATAGCCAGAATGAATAAAGCTAGCCATGACCTTAACGTCATATTCTGCGGAGTGAGTTCTGAAGTCATACTACTTACCTCAATAAGGATTTAAATAATGTGCCAATTTTTTTCAGTTGCATATCTGGTAAGCGCGGAATGCTCTCCCACACAGACGGGATGGCCAGTGGCTTCCAGCATTGGAATATCCGAAAGATCGTCGCCGTAGGCATAACAATCCACGGGGTTAATCTCTTTATCATCGCAAAAGGCGATAAGCGCGTCTTTTTTACCTGTTCCAATTGTTTGAGGCAGGCCGATTTCACCCGTCAACTCACCTTCGTCATTTATTATCACCGGCGCACAGAGTACTTCCGTTACTCCAAGATATTTTGCAATGGGTGAAAGAATCGGAAGCATAGAGCCCGATATAAATACGGTATACATGTTCTGGTTCTGATGCTTTTTAAGGGCTGAAACAGCACTCTCAATAAAAAAATCGCTTTCCAGCTTACGCCTGAACCACTTCTCACCCATTTCTTCCAGATAACGACAAGACACACCTTTAAACTGACGATAATAATCTCTGTTCAGGGCTTCCCTTGGCACGCCGTTTTTCACGTCGGTGCGAAAACGAGACATATAGCGTTGAAGACGATCGTTTTGATTATTTTCCCTGCACCAGAAATCATAGAAATCAAACATGCTTTTAATATTTATAAGCGTTTCATCAACATCAAAAAAAGCGGCATGTTTACGCAAACTTTATTCCTCGTAGTTTTTTCTTCGACTCTTAACCGGAAAATCTCTATCCGTACCAGACACGCCTGCATCCGCCCAGCGAGAAGGCGCAATTTCAGAAACCACCACGGAAATTTTATCCAGCGGCGCACCCGTGTTTTTGTGAACGGCAAATGTAATATCTTCCTGGAGTCTGATGATTTGATTTTCATCTTTCGCAGGCCAGGTCATAACATGAACAAATGGCATATTTTTCTCACTCTATAGTTGTAAATTCATCGAAGGAACGGCCTTTGAGTTTTAAATGGGCATGGATATCGCCTCCAAGACCATACAAGCCAATTGCACCGCCGTAGCTCTGACGCGAGCTCATATAAAGTACGACTACGTTAATAATTCTGTTTCCTTTCCTCGCCGGAGCCGGGAAAGGATCGGTTAACTCTGCCCAATATTCGGCATTACCTTCGCTATCGGTTATAAATACGTTGGGTATTCCCAGCGGACCTGGCCTGCTCGGATCCTCCGAGGCTAGATCGTTTTCCCTGAGACTCATCACGGTGTAAACGCTATCCGGAACAAGGCTCCGGAACGAAAACGTGAACCGGGCTCGTTTCTTATCTTCGGACAATGTGACCTCTAAGTTGCCCTCTGCCTCGAGCCAGGCAGCGAGGGTCACTGGCTCGATCTCTCGCTTTCCATCGCTGCTGCGATAATCCGCGATATAACCTTCATGAAGTGGCAGGCCTGGCCTTATTTCATTATTGGCCTGTGGCCGCTGTTCTGGTGCGAAAATCATCCGATAGTTGTTCATCGGAATGGGTAAAGGAAGAGTATGAAGAATGATGTCCTTCAACGCGTCCTGAGGCATCTTTTCCAGATCGCACAGAATGTTATAGGGTGCGACTTCCCCAAATGCCGGAAGCGGGCTGTCCGGACAGACAATGACGCTTCGCCACTGCAGTCCGTTATCCCCTGGCACCATGCCAACCACGACAAAATTACCCTTCCCGTCCATGACCTCCGCAGGGGGGTAAAGCGGCCCCTGCGTGGTCGCAGCCAGACGGTATTTCTGGCTACGTAATTCAGGCATGCGTTACCCCCTGAGTCACCCCTTGCTGCTCAACAATGGTCGCCTGCATGGCAACCTCAGCCAGAGATTTCTCTTTCTCTGTAATCAGGGCGGAAGGATAGACGGTGAACGAGACATCCATTGTCGCGCAAAGCGTTTGGTGCTGAGTGACGCGAACCTGAGCCTTGAAACGCCCCCGGCGGTCGTTAATATCTTTTTCAAGAAATTCAAAGTGGACCAGCGCCGGTAAAGGGAACAGGAAACTGGCGAAATTGATTGCCATGCTATTAATGACGTAATAGCGTCCACTTTCCTGCTGGTAAATAAATTCTTCGGTGACGCCGATAAAGGCCTGTCGGCTGGCTTCAACCAGGAGCATTCCCTGAATATGCTGCCCCGTCTGATGATCCGCCATCAATTCGCAACGCTCATCGATTAACAGCGGCATCGCATAAAGATCGTGGTTATGCTCAGCTTGTTCCGCAGGTCCTATAAGTACATTCTGTTCCAGTCTTTTATGGCAATAAGCATTTTTTTTGTCGCTAACCAGTTTTTCCAGAGAGCACATTTTTAACTTATTACCATGAATCGCATTTCTTGCCTGGTTTGAAATTACCTTTCCGGCAAAATCCTTGCGCACGCCCTGCCCAACAATAATTTCATGTTCTTTATCAATGATATTCGCAGGTATTTGAGTCAATAATTCTAGCTGAGATATAGTCAGTACATCTTTACCATTGGCAAATTCATTAAATTTATCGCCAACAACTACCAACTTTTTACAGTTCATTCATTGTCCCTCAACAACAGCAAGCACGATAGATACGTGTATAAAGGCCGTCATTACCGCCAGTAATAAAGTTATCGCCGGCCTGTTGAATGATTTCCTGATAACGCGCATTGGTAAATGCTTCTTTATATGCTGCTTTATCGCCGTTGAATGAGGAGATAAACATTACACCCGGAACGCCGCTGATCAGTGAATGAAATGCTTCGAAACTTTCAATCTTATCTTTGTTATCTCTTACAACATTAAAAATGGTTTCATCGCGCCACTGACGGTACTGCTGATAGTTATGCGCAGGCACTTCGACGTGTCGGAGTTGAATATAATTTGATTGTGGCAAGCTATTTTTATTATCAATTGGGGATTCAACAAACTTAAGCAGTTCGCGACGGATATCGGCAGAAAGAACTTCAGAGAAACGATGGAACATGGATTCCATTTCACTTTCAACCCATGCAATTTCTTTAATATCGTTGAATGCGCGTAATTCCAGCAATTCATTAACGCCGTTTTCTTCACAGGTATAGTAGCGAACGTTTTCATTGCTTTTTAAGGAAGTAAATTCTTTTTCAGAAAAAGTGTTTTTTAATGGGAAGCGTGATACCAGTACATATTTAGACGACATAATTACTCCGAGTATTGATTAAGTGAGGATTCGGATAGAAATTTATCAATACAGGAAACTATTGGAATTGTTAAATTTGTAATATATTTTTTGTATTACTGTTAAAACGGGTTTTGCTGCCAGCATTTAGCGTGTAATATCGAAATGGAAAAAAGACGAAATACCTTTTCGCATTTAGGACCCACGTATGGCTACAGCAGAACATTTAATCAGCAATAACCTGCCCAGTATCAAACAATTACAATGCTTTCTCGCTGTTGCACATGAACTGAACTTTCGTAAGGCTGCCGAACGTCTGCGCATGACTCAACCGCCTCTGACGCGTCAGATAAAATGCCTTGAAGCGGTGTTGAAACGTCAGTTGTTCAGTCGCAGTACGCATGACGTTAGCCTCACTGAAGCAGGCCGAGCGCTGGTCGTTCAGGCAGAAAAAATACTCAAAGACATCAGCAGCTTAAAAGAAGATCCTCACTCTTCAGAAACGAGTCTGCGCATCGGTCTCACGCGCACGCTTAATTTTGAATATATTGAACCTGTAAATACCCAGCTTCAAAAAATGAACGCCGGAGATGACGTTGAAACGCCCGACCTGACGTCAGCACAGCTGCTGCAAAGCTTGTCTAAAAATATGCTGGATCTGGTGCTGACCGGGGAAAAAGGAACGGGTCATGAAGACATTGTTCAATACCGCTGGGTCTGCCAGGAACCGTTGCTCATCGCAATGCCTTCTTTACATCCTGCCAGTCTGAAAGAGAAAGTCTCGCTGGAAGACATTAGCGATCTTCCACTTTTTTGGTTTTCGAGAAGCGCTAATCCGTCATTCTATGATAAATGCGAAAGCTACTTTGACACGCTGAAAACGCCGCTGAAGCGTATTAAAGAGCCGGATGATTCCCTCGTGATGCTAAGCCGTATCGCAAGAGGGAAAGGGTTTGCGCTGCTGCCTCAGTCAAAATGCACCTTCAATCAGGAGGGGCTATGCTACCGCGAGCTAACGGACGATGAGGCAAAGAGATTAAATATTGATATCTATGCCGCAACCCGCCTCAATGAAAACAGAGAGGAGATCCTGAACGCTCAGAATATCTTGTGCGGCAAAAAGGCTTAATGCAGATAAAACACACCTTCTTTCGGCAGAAATAGCTGGTTATAGCGCAGCTGGAAGACGTTCAGCTCCTGCGGATCGGGCTCCATTTCGCGCATAAAGCCAAGTGCCAGACGAATTTGCGCATCGGTAATGGGTGCGGCAAGGCGGGCTTTACGCAGCATACGGTGCCAGGCATGCAGATTCTCTTCGCTACCGTCGACAATACAGACCTGCCAGATGAGCAGCACCTGCGCGGCGTTTTGCAGATGCGCCTCGTCAGGCCGCTCAAGGTAGCGGATAAATTCATTGCCCGGTGTTTTACCGAACTGGTCAATCATCGACTCGATCGGCATCGGGGTAATCCCCAGCCGTTCGCTTAAACGTTTGATGGCGCGGCGGGAATCTGAGGTCAGGACACGAAATCCCACCACAAACACCACGGCAAGCGTTGCCAGCATTATCCAGACCATGCGTTCTCCTTAGACTAGCCGCTCATCATAGCGGGAAACGCAGCGTGTCGACAGCGGCTACGGCCAGAATAGTGAACCGAAAAAAGCTGGATAAATGCGATGTAAGCAATCCCGCGCAGGCGTGGCTGCGCGGGCTGTTGCTGGAGACCCGTCAGCGCGCCTGAAGCCTCTTCAACAGCGCCTCGTGAAAGCGTGCGGGATCCTGCATCTGCGGCGCGTGGCCCATGTCGTTAAACTCCACCAGCGTCGCGTGCGGGATGCGCTTCGCCGTCTCTTTGCCCAGCACCGCATAGTTGCCGAGCGTCTTGCGGACCTCCGGCGGGGCGAGGTCTTTCCCGATGGCGGTGTTGTCCTTCGTGCCGATCATCAATAATACCGGCATCTTCAGGTCGCTAAATTCATAGATGACCGGCTGGGTGTAGATCATGTCGTAGAGCAGCGCCGAGTTCCACGCCACGCGCGCTTTACCCGGCCCGTTGTTCAGCCCGGCAAGCATGGTCACCCAGCGTTCGTATTCCGGCTTCCACTCCCCGGCGTAGTAGGTGTTTTTCTCGTACTGGCGAATGCCGTCGGCGCTGACCTTCAGCTCGCGCTGGTACCACTGGTCAACCGTAATGTGCGGCACGCCGCGCGCTTTCCAGTCTTCAAGCCCTATCGGGTTCACCATCACCAGTTGCTCTACCTGCTGCGGCCACATTAGCGCGTAGCGGGTTGCCAGCATGCCGCCGGTCGAGTGGCCGATAACCGTCGCGCGATCGACGCCAAGCGATGTGAGCAGCGCGTGGGTGTTGTCCGCCAGCTGCTGGAAGGTGTACTGATAATGCGCCGGCTTGGTGGATTTACAGAAACCAATCTGGTCAGGTGCGATCACGCGATAGCCGCTGGCCGACAGCGCGCGGATCGTGCCGTCCCAGGTGCCCGCACAAAAGTTTTTGCCGTGCATCAGCACCACGGTACGTCCGTTGGGTTTTTCCGGCTTCACGTCCAGGTAAGCCATATCCAGAGACTGGTTTTGCGAGGTAAAGGTAAAGTGTTTTACCGGCCAGCCGTAGTCGAAACCTTCCAGCTTCTCGCCGTAGGTGGGGGCATCCGCGGCCATTGCGGGGGATGCCAGCGCCATCAGCAGCGCCAGGCAGGACAATCGTCGGGTTAACATGCAAGCTCTCCGTTAGCAAAAGGGGCTAAGGCTGCACGAAAGGCGGCAGCAAAAAACACTGTAGAGCATGGAGAGGAGTGGGTGTGTAAAGCGGGGTAAAGGTAGGACGAGCAAATAAAAAAAGCCCGGCGGTCAGCCGGGCAAAGAAGTTACCTGCACACTCAGGCCGCTTTTAATTTCTGCGCGCGGTTCTCGCGGCGAATTTTACGTTCTTCCAGCACCGCGACCATCGCCATCAGGACGATACAGCCAATCGCTGCCGCATCCAGCGCCGCGAAGGTGCCCGCCCAGCCGGTAAGGCCGAAAATCGGCGTACCGTCGGCGATCATCCCCAGGCCAAGCTTGGCGAAGCTGTCGCCGATCAGGTAGGCGAAGGTGCCTTTAATCCCATCGGCGGCGCCGATCGCTTTTTTCGGCACGAACCCTACGGCCGCCACGCCAATCAGCAGCTGAGGGCCAAACACCAGGAAGCCGAGCGCGAACAGGGACGCCAGGTAAACGTACTGGTTGCTGGCGTGCTGGTAGATGCCGAGCGTGGCGATAATCAGCGCCAGCGCGACGCAGGCCACCAGCGCGCGACGGCCGTTGGCGAGGTCGGAGAGCCAGCCCCACAGCAGCGTGCCAACCAGCGCGCCCACTTCGAACAGGGTGAAGCCCTGAATAGCCACCTCTTTCGAGAGCTTCAACTCCTGGAAGGCGTACACCGTTGACCACTGGTCGATGCCGATGCGCACCACGTACAGGAAGATGTTTGAGAAGCACAGCAGCCAGATCACTTTGTTTTTCAGCACGTACTCAACAAAGATCTGCCATTTGGACATCTCGTTCTCTTCGGTCTCTTTGTCCTCTTCGCTGATCTCCTCCCCGAACAGCTCTTCGGCTTTGCCGAGGCCGTAGGATTCCGGGGAGTCGCTGCCGAAACGCAGGCCGATAAAGCCGACGATCAGGGCGATAATCGACGGGAAGATAAACATGCCGATCACGTGGCCGTCGAACAGATAGTTCGCGCCAAACAGCGCTACGCCTGCCGCACCCGCCCCGCCGAGGTTGTGGGAGATGTTCCACATGCCGAGGTACGAACCCCGCTTGCGGCGCGGCGTCCATTTGGTGATGGTGGAGTAGCTGCACGACCCGCCGGTGCTCTGGAAGAAACCGCTCAGGGCGTAGAAGGCGATCATCAGGAACAGGCTGACGGAGCCCGCGCCCATGCTGGCGCTGAAGCCGAGCATACAGATGGCGGAGAGGATCAGCATAAACGGCAGGAACTGCTTGGTGTTTTTACCGTCCGCGTAGTAGGACACAACCGTTTTCCCCACCCCGTAGGTGATGGAGAAGCCCAGGCCAATCATCCCCAGCTGCGTCATGCTCAGCCCGTAGGTGGAGATCATGTCGTTCTGCGCGATGTTAAAGTTTTTGCGGATCAGGTACATGGTCAGGTAGCCGATGAAGACCACCAGATAAGACTGCATGAACGGTTTGAACCACATCTTGCGCCGCACGTCGAGCGGCAGATCCAGGGTCGGCTTGCGCACCTGGTTTAAGAAGGCCAGCATGGTTGGTTTACTCCTGAGCTGATTTTTGCAGCATTGTAAAAATCAGCCGGGAGAGATGCCTGAGACAGCGTCCAGGTGAAACCGGGAAAATTTCTTAGTTTTGCGCCACTCGGCAACAAAAGGTGAGGCACGTCACGCTTCGCGCGGCGCCTGGGCGTGCAAAAACGGCAGCAGCAACAAGGCGGAAATGCCCGCCGCGATGGCGATCGCCGCGAAGAACCCGCTCCAGTGCCAGACGTCGATGACCCGTGCCAGCGGCCAGCCGGAGAGCGACGCGCCGAGGTAGGCAAACAGCCCGACAAAGCCCGTCGCCGCACCGGCCGCCTCCTTGTGCGAGCACTCCGCCGCCGCCATGCCGATCAGCATCTGCGGGCCAAAGACAAAAAAGCCGATGGTGAAGAAGCACGCCGCCTGCATCACGTAGCTGGCGAACGGCATCAGCCACAGCGAGCCGACGGAGAGCAAAATCCCGGCGGCAAAAATCAGGTTCATCGGGCCGCGGTTGCCGTTGAACAGCTTGTCCGAGCCCCAGCCCGCCACCAGCGCGCCGATAAACCCACCCAGCTCAAACATTGTGACCGCAGAGTTAGCGGTCACCAGGTCCACGCCGAGCGTCTCGGACATGTACAGGTTGCCCCAGTCGTTGATCGCCGCGCGCACCACGTAGACCAGCACGTAGCAGAGGGACAGCAGCCAGATGTACGGATTTTTCAGCACGTATTTGGTGAGGATTTCCTGGCGGGACAACCCGGCGCCCTCCTGCTGCTGGGCGATCTCCATCTCGTCGTGCCGCCAGTCGCCCACCGCCGGCAAGCCGACGGTTTGCGGCCTGTCGCGCAGGCGCCAGCAGAGGAACAGCCCGGCGATAATCGCGAGGCCACCGGCAATCATCATCCCCGTGCGCCAGCCGTAGTGCAGCGCGGCAGCCCCCACCACCATCGGGATCAATGCCCCGCCAACGTTATGCGCGGTGTTCCAGATTGCCCACCATCCGCCGCGCTCGTTGCGCGAGTACCAGGCGGTGAGCAGGCGGGCGCAGACCGGCGCACCCCAGCCCTGGAAAAAGGCGTTCAGCGCCCACAGCAGGGCAAAGGCCCACAGCGAGGTGGAGAAGCCAAACAGGATGTTCACCACGCCGGTGGCGATCAGCCCAACGCCCATAAAATAGCGCGCGTTGGAGCGGTCGCTGACGATGCCGGAGAAGAACTTCGACAGCCCGTAGCTGATGTAAAACAGCGTCGCCAGCAGGCCGATATCGGTGCGCGTCATCACGCCGCTGGCGAGGATTTCCGGCGCGGCGGCGTTGAAGCTTTTACGGGTGAAGTAGAACAGCGCGTAGCCGAGCCAGATGGTGATCAGGATATGGCGACGCCAGTAGCGGTAGCGGGCGTCGATTTCCGCCTTGTCGCGCAATGGAGCCGCGCTGGTTGGGGTTTTAAACATGGTACGTCCTTAACGGCAAACTGACGCTGACGCGCGTCCCGTGGGTGCAGGAGAGGGTCAGCGTGCCGCCCAGCGCCTTGACGCGCTCGCGCATGCCCGCCAGGCCAAAGCCCTGCTGGCCGGAGCCCGGCGGCAGGCCGCAGCCGTCGTCTTCAATCACCAGCATCAGGCGCTCGTCCTGCTGCCAGCCCTGGATCGTCACCGCGCTTGCATTGGCATGTTTAACGATATTGTTCAGCCCCTCCTGACAGACGCGGAACAGCGTCACGCGCTGGCCTTCGCTGAGCAATGATTCATCAATGCGCCAGTCGAGATGGCTGACAATGCCGCGGCTTTCCAGCTCCATCTCGCGCATCAGGGAGCGTATCGCCTGCTCCAGCGACAGATCATCAAGCTGGCGCGGACGCAGCCGTCCCAGCAAACGGCGAACGGCGTCATAGACACCCAGCGAAAGCTGTTCGATATGCGCCCCGCCCTGCTTCACGCCCGCGTTATCCGCCGCCAGACGCTGGACGATGCCCGCCTGCGTGCGGATGGCGGTTATGGTCTGGCCGATATCATCGTGCAGTTCGCGGGCCACCTCCTGCCGCACGCTCTCCTCGGTCTCCAGCAGACGCTCCGCCAGACGACGGTTGCGCGCCAGCTCGGCTTGCAGGGACTGGTTCAGCTCGCGCAGACGCTGAATGCCCGCCCCGAGCAGCAGCCCGGTCAGGCTCTGGGCCAGCAGCGAGAGCAGCAGATCCACCGGATGATCGTGCCAGGTCTGGCTGGCGATCAGCGCGATGGCGTTCATCAGCGTGGCGATCAGCGCCCCCTGCCAGCCGTAGTGCCAGGCCAGAGCGATGATCGGCAGCGCCAGGCAAAACGGCGTGAAGCGCGAAAGCTCGGCGGGCAGACCAAGCTGCAGCCACAGGCTCACCATAAACAGCAGCAAATACCAGATGAGGTGTCGGGCGCGCCAGTTCACCGGTTGGGAGACCAGCGCGGGACCGAGCGGCTGCCAGACGGTGCTTGTGAGGTAGTGCCAGAAAACCAGACAGGTCGGCGCGAGGGTCAGACCACCGGTCAGGGTCAGAAGCAGGGCGTTAAGCATCTCCTTCTCGCCTAACCACGGCAGTGACTGTAACAGCGCGGCGGCAATCAGCGCCGCCCCCTGACGCAGCAGCGTGCGCCAGTCGCGCTGGTAGCGGTAGCGGGAAATCAGGGCAACGGGGAGAAGCGTAAGCAGGCTTCCGGTCATCAATAAGGGAAGATGCGCGAGGGCCACCTCCTGCGCCAGCCAGACCAGCATCAGCCACTCCGCGCCGAGCAAAACGGGCCAGTAGCCGCGCGGGCACTGGAGCATTAGCCCCAGACGCAGGCCGAAGGGAAACAGCAGCACCGCCAGCTCCGGACGCTCCACCAGGTGCAGGCTGATGCTCCACAGGCAAAACCATGCGGCGGAGAAGATAAAAAAGCTGGCAACGACGGCGATCAGCCGCGAAAACACGGGACTCATTGCCAGCTGTCGAACATGCGGCGCGCCAGCTCGACGTCATTGCTGACGTTGAGTTTTTCCATCAGGTTGGCGCGGTGGACGTGCACGGTTTTCGGCGACAGATCCAGCTCGGCGGCAATCTCTTTCACCGACATGCCCTGGGCAAGCTTCTCCGCCACCTGGCGCTCGCGTCTGGTGAGCGGATCCTGACGTCCGGCCGCCAGCTTGATGGCGATATCCGGCGTCAGGTAGCAGCCGCCGGTGGAGACGGTGCGCACGGCGGCGATCAGCTCGTCCGGGCTACAGCGTTTGGAGAGGAAGCCGCGTGCGCCCGCGTTGAGCGCCTGCTCGACCAGCGCCGGGCTGTCGTGGACCGAGAGCATGATCGTCGCCATCCCTTTCGGCAGCTGGCTCAACAGCTCCAGCCCAGAGAGATCCGGCATCGAGATGTCGCAGATACAGACCTGCACCCCGCGCCCCGGCAGGCCCGCCAGCGCCTCGTGACCGGAGCCAAACTCGGCCACGACCTGGAAATCCGGTTCGAGGTTAAGAAGCTGGGCAAAACCGGAGCGGACGATAAGGTGGTCGTCGATGAGAGCGATGGTGGTCATGTGTGTTCCTGCGATCTGAAAAAGCCGGATGACGCTGCGCTTATCCGGCCTACAAGAGCGAAAGACGATTACCTTAAGCGATTTACTCGAAAAACACCGCAATTTTATTAAACATGGTGGGATCGGACTGGTTGCGCGCCACTTTGGTGACGTCTTCCAGCTTGTCGATCTGCGCCATCATCTGCTCCAGACGCTGATCGTCGTTGACCAGTAGCCAGATACGGCTGTGCTCGCTGCCCTGAATCGGCAGGCAGAGAATGCCTTCCACGTTAAACGCCCGGCGGGCAAACAGCCCGCAGACGTGGGTCATAACGCCAGGGTGGTTGCGGACGGTGAGTTCCAGAATGACGTTATCATGTTGTTTCTGCATGGTTTATTCCCCCACCATCTCAGTATTTGCCGCACCCGGCGGCACCATCGGATACACTTTTTGTTCAGGGTCGATACGGACGTGGATCAGCGCCGGGCCGGGGCGAGAAATCGCCGCCTGCAGCGCCGCGTGGGCGTCTTCTTCCGCGTTCAGATCGCAGGTGTGCAGGCCAAAGCCGGCGGCAATCTGCATAAAGTTAATCATCCCCGGATAGGTCGCCGCAAACACGCCCTGCTTGTAGAACAGGCTCTGCTGCTGGTGCACCAGACCCAGCGCCTCGTTGTTCATCAGGATGATTTTCACGTCTAACTGGTTTTCGGCCGCAGTCGCCATCTCCTGAATGTTCATCATCAGGCTGCCGTCGCCGGAGAAGCAGATAACCTTGCGGTCCGGGTTGGCGAGCGCCGCGCCTACTGCCGCCGGCAGGCCGAAGCCCATGGTGCCGAGGCCGCCGGAGGTCAGCCACTGGCGCGGACGGTTCAGCGGATACGCCTGCGCGGTCCACATCTGATGCTGGCCCACGTCGGTGGTGATAATCGCGCTGTCGTCCACGCAGGCGGCCACGGCGTTGATCAGCCCGTAGTGGCTCAGCGGGTCGCCCTCAGTTGGGATGGCGCCCGGGAACTCGCGCTGCAGATCCGCCACCAGCTGACGCCAGTCGGCCCGGTCAGTTGCGTCCGTCTGCGGGATCAGCTGCGCCAGCACTTCGGCCACGTCGCCCTGAATCGCCACGTGCGGCTGTTTGATTTTACCCAGCTCGGCGCGGTCGATATCCACGTGAATGATTTTGGCGTTCGGGCAGAACTCCTCGGTTTTGCCAATCGCCCGGTCATCAAAACGTGCGCCCATAACGATCAGCAAATCCGCCTCTTGCAGGATGTAGTTGGTGCTGCGCGCACCGTGCATGCCCAGCATGCCTAATGACAACGGATGCGCTTTAGGCAGCATACCCAGCGCCATCAGGGTCATGGTGGTCGGCAGGTTGGCCTTTTCCGCAAACTGGCGGATTTCATCCGCAGCGTTAATCGCCCCGCCGCCCAGATAGAGCACCGGGCGTTTGGCGGCGTTAATCATGACGGCGGCGTCGCGCACGCTTTCAGCGCTGAATTCCGGCGCGGGGGCGCGCTCGCCCGGCTCCGGCAACACGTCGATCTCGATCTCTGCGGTCTGGACATCCTTAGGAATGTCTATCCACACCGGGCCCGGGCGGCCAGACTGCGCAATGCGGAACGCATCGCTGATAACCTGAGGCAGCTCGCTGATATCGCGAACTAAATAGTTATGTTTGGTGATGGGGATAGAGATGCCGTAGGTGTCCACTTCCTGGAACGCATCGGTGCCGATCATCGAGGACGGCACCTGGCCGGTAATGCAGATCAGCGGAATGGAGTCGAGGCGCGCGTCGGCGATGGCTGTCACCAGGTTGGTTGCGCCGGGGCCGCTGCAGGCCATACAGACCGCCGGTTTGCCCTGCGTACGCGCCATGCCCTGAGCGATGAACCCCGCCCCCTGCTCGTGGCGCGCCAGCACGTGGCGGATCTGCGTGCTTTGGCTTAACGCATCGTACAGCGGCAGCACGGTTCCACCCGGGATACCCGCAACCGTGGTGATGCCCTGTCGTTCCAGTAAATGAACAATCAGCTGCGCGCCTGTAAAACGCGTCTTTGTGGATGTTGTGCCCGAACTTGCCATGCTCCAGTCCTTTTCTTCTGGGCCGACTTTCCGGGGAGGGTCCTAAACGAAAAACCCCGCCCGGTTTGCGCCGGCGGGGTTTTGGATTCGTGTGTTGATCCAGTCCCTACGGCGCATTGCCGACGACCACCACCACACGCACGACGACCACTGCGGCAGGTTGCGCAGTTTTTAGTAGGGTCGAAGTGAAGATGGATGAAGTCATTGGGGACCTGTGTTTGGAATCATTGATTGAATTTATACAAACACAGGTTTTCGGGCGTGACAATGGAAATATTTTCATCTGCGCAAAAATGCGCCAGGGATCACGTTTCAGTACGTTGCTCGCTCATTCCAGGAGTCACTAAAGATGACATTGCCGTCGCAATGCTTCCAGGTGATTTTCTCATAGCGTATGAGAACCGTTTCAAGGTGTGTTCCCGTGTTTGCGCCGGAATACAGGTCAGGGGTGATTGAGGTTATTTTCACATTCTCCAGGAGGATATTAAAATATTCCTGTTCTAAACCCGCCTCATTTCATTAATCTGATACATCTTAATGGTGGCTGACTGAAGTGTTCTTCCCGTACTCAGCGCGCGAAAGAGAAGCGGGGTTACACGATCAAATTCTTTCTGGAACATGATGGGCATGTGTATGCGCGTGCCCGTCAATTTCCCGGTATTCCCGTCGACTGGAATGTTGACATTATGAGTGAATGATTTGAGTTCAATTGCACCTTCACGCCCTGTCACAAGGCAGGGGCCAACCATGGGGGAACCATTTTCATCTGAAAGAAATAAATAAGCCGGACTTGACATAAAGAATACTTTTTTTAAAAAATCAATTGTACTTATCAAAACGACCAAAAATTATTGGATGAACAATGATAAATACACCGATAGCAATAAATGTGAGTAATACCCAGTGGTCAGGTACCAACCATAGAAAAAAAGAGGCGCATACAAAAACATAAACGGGAAATAAAATATCCGTAAAGAGAATTGATAACAGACTCTTAAACACGCTACTTGTCCCTTAAGTCGTCATAAATCGCTTCAAAATCCCTGTAGAAACCCATTTGAACCTTCTTAATCAGTTCAGACAGGAATGGTTCAATAAAGTAATAGAGCATTTCCAGTTGTGCGGCATAGAGGGTGGCGTAATACTTTGGGTCCAACGTTTTCAGGCGACGAGCAGCAAGCGCGCACTTCTGGTCCGTGCCAATCAATTGAAATGCCATGACAACGTTCGGAACGCGACGTGCAAGCCGTTCGACGACGATTTCTGAGAGCAGGCCAGATTTGGAAAGATATATTGCCAACCCCCATGCTATTGCTAAACGCGCTGCTTTGCTTGTCGGGATATTTTTAACAAATCCGGTTACTTGTGAACCCGTCTTGCGGGCGCGATTTTGTTCATTTCCATTTTCAGAGTCATTTAGAACACTTTTAAAATAAAGATAGAGCATCTGTGCTATTACATCGCGATAACGGTAAAGAGACACAATTGAGAGGTACATTCTCTTTTCTTCTGAGAGAAGCTCATCACATACATCGTGATAGCTGGGGATTAAGCATGATGAGTACCAGCTTACACGCTCCATTCCTGAATAGATATCAGAGCCGATTCCCTTTAATGCTTTCCATGTCCCGGCAACGCCTTGCTGTCCATAAATAGCCAACTGTCTGTCGCCCTGGAACTTCATCTTCAAATAATCCGATGCTTGCATAAGATATCCATATCATGATTGTGGCTATAAAAATATACAATGAAAAGCAGGGTAATTCAAACTGGTGAATTTCCTCAAAAATACATTCACGAGAAAAATAATTCGATTGAATATTATTTTTTACGGCTATATACGATGCGGTTTTAATATCCTGGCGAGTCTGTTTTTTATATTAAATGACTTATTTGGTGCTGCATCTCGTAAAACTATCCTGGTTCCCCTGCATAAAATTGATTTCTTAAGAAGCCTGACCAGGCCACCGCTTATCCCGGTATTTTTTTGTGGGCAGACCAGAAAACAAAAAACCCCGCCGGAGCGAGGTTTTTATCAGGGTTTTGCGGTTGGTCGCCGCAGAACACACTGTGTTACGTCAACGGAAAAAGTATACGCGATCGAACTCGAACGCGCAATTCCGGCACGGATTTTGACGTTTTTGAGTATGGATCACCTTCCGAATTTTGTCCAAAAATACTGTTCATGCATACAGTATTTATCTATACTGAGGGTGTTCGCAGTGAGCGAGGGGGCCGCAGTTTACCGGCGCAACGAAGTCCTGGCTGAAACGGGTGGTGCCGTCAGTGCCTTAACCCCTGAAGTGAGCACACTGTGTTACGTCAATCCAGGTGCTGGCAACAGGCGGCGGAAAGGTACGCCAGCATCGTGCTCCTTTTAACCAAAAGGAGACGCGTATGAGCGTAGTGGATATGGTGATACTTATCCTCAAACTCATTGTTGCAGTACTGCAACTGCTTGATGCTGTCCTGAAATACGTTCGGTAATTCAGGTTCAAGTCGCACCTGAGAGGGGCGGGCAACCGCCCCTCTTTAATAACGAGGGAATGCTATGTCGCGTCTGTTAATTGAGCCTGTCACACCGGATGAGCCGGGGTATATCGCCCTGAAGGCGGAAAGTATCGCGCTGAATTTCAACATGCTGCGCAGGCTGGAAGAGAACTGGCTGCGGGGTGAGAACCGCTTTAACGCGCCGGGTGAAAAGCTGCTGGGTGCGTTTCTTAACGGCAAGCTGGTGGGCGTGTGTGGCCTCAACCGCGATCCGTTCAGCCAGCAGCCGCGTGCCGGACGCATTCGCCATCTCTACGTCAGCGAGAAGTGCCGCGGGCTGGGCATTGGAAAACAGCTTTTAACCGTAGTGATGGCGGATGCCAGCATCTGGTTTGATTTTCTGAATACTCACGCGCCGGACAGCGCGTACGGATTTTACAATCGAGCCGGTTTTACGCTGGTCTCAGACGAACCACGGGTGACGCACCGCCTTTTTTGTGCGGTGTAACCGGCTGGCGGCATCAGGATGTGAATGTTACAGTTGAGTGACAATTCATCACCCAATACGCCATGACCATCACCGTTTTCTGCATTTTGCTTTTCGCCGCACTGCTGCATGCCAGCTGGAACGCTATCGTTAAAGCCGGAACGGATAAACTCTACTCTGCGATCGGCGTTAGCGGCTCAGCCGCGATTATTGCCCTGATTTTACTGCCCTTCTCACCACAGCCTTCTGCGGCAAGCTGGCCGTTTTTGATCGTCTCCTGCGCCTTACAGGTGGTCTACACCGTGCTGGTGGCGAAGACCTATCAGGTCTCGGACATGAGCCAGACCTATCCGCTGATGCGCGGCACCGCCCCGCTGCTGGTGGCGCTGATCAGCGTGCTGGCGCTCGGCGACCATCTCTCCTGGCTCGCCTGGTCCGGTATCGGAGTCATTTGCCTGTCGATTCTGGCGATGGCGATGAATGGCCGCATGCAGTCACGCAGGGGGATCTGGCTGGCGCTGCTGAATGCCTGTTTTATCGCCGGGTATACGCTGGTGGACGGCACCGGCGTGCGGCTGTCGAACACCGCGCTGGGCTACACGCTCTGGACCTTCTTTATGAACGGCTTCTGCCTGCTGGGCTGGGCGATGGTGGCGCGTCGGCGCGAGGCGTCCAGCTACCTGCGCCTGCACTGGAAAAAAGGGCTGCTCGGCGGCGTGGGGACCATGGGCTCTTACGGTCTGGCCCTCTGGGCGATGACGCAGGCGCCGCTGGCGGTGGTCGCCGCGCTGCGTGAAACCTCGATTCTTTTCGGGGCGCTGATCGCCTTTGTCCTTTTAAAAGAGAAGGTTGCGGGCCTGCGCATCGCGGCAGCGCTGGGTATTGCTGTCGGCGCAATTCTGCTGCGTCTGGCGTAAATCGCTGGCAACATTAGTTGCCGTTCTTGTTTACAAATCCTGCCTTTCCCGGTTTTTTCATTCACCGCAACAATGCTTAAATTGTCATCTGTCTGTGGTAGATTCCTCGCGCATTTATGGTAATTCGTAGTCACTTATTCTTCATTTCTCTCTTTTTGCAAAAGTATTCAGCGACATGAAAAAGCAAAGGAACGTTAACTTATTGTTGATGCTGGTGTTACTGGTGGCCGTCGGTCAGATGGCGCAAACCATCTACATTCCGGCGATTGCCGACATGGCAAAGGAACTGAACGTCCGCGAAGGCGCGGTGCAGAGCGTGATGGCAGCCTACCTGCTGACCTATGGCGTTTCACAGCTCTTCTACGGCCCGCTCTCCGACCGCGTCGGGCGTCGCCCGGTGATCCTGGTGGGCATGAGCATTTTCATGGTAGCGACGGTGATTGCCATTACCACCCACAGCCTGACCGTACTGATTGCCGCCAGCGCCCTGCAGGGCGTTGGGACGGGTGTCGGCGGGGTGATGGCGCGGACCTTACCGCGCGATATGTATCAGGGCACCCAGCTCCGCCACGCCAACAGCCTGTTAAATATGGGCATTCTGGTCAGCCCGCTTCTCGCTCCGCTGATTGGCGGCCTGCTGGACACAATGTGGTCCTGGCGCGCCTGTTACGCCTTTCTGCTGGTGCTCTGCATAATTGTCACCTTCAGCATGGCGCGCTGGATGCCGGAAACCCGTCCAAAAGACGCGCCGCGCACGAAGCTTCTCACAAGCTATAAGACGCTGTTCGGCAACGGCGCGTTTACCTGCTACCTGCTGATGCTGATCGGCGGCCTGGCGGGTATTGCAGTGTTCGAAGCCTGCTCCGGCGTGCTGCTGGGCGCGGGTCTTGGCCTGAGCAGCATGGTGGTGAGCATTCTGTTTATTCTGCCAATCCCGGCGGCGTTCTTTGGCGCCTGGTTTGCCGGGCGTCAGAACAAGCGCTTTTCAACCCTGATGTGGCAGGCCGTGATCAGCTGCCTTCTGGCGGGTCTGATGATGTGGATCCCGGGGCTGTTTGGCGTGATGACCGTCTGGACGCTGCTGATTCCGGCGGCGCTGTTCTTCTTCGGCGCGGGAATGCTGTTCCCGCTCGCCACTAGCGGCGCGATGGAGCCGTTCCCGTTCCTCGCCGGCACGGCGGGCGCGCTGGTGGGCGGTTTGCAGAACATCGGTTCCGGCGCGCTGGCCTGGCTCTCCGCCATGATGCCGCAGACCGGGCAGGCTAGTTTGGGCCTGCTGATGACGCTAATGGGGCTGCTGATTTTACTGTGCTGGCTGCCGCTGTCGTCGCGCGTTCCGCATCACGAGCAGCCGGTTTAACCGCATGATGGCCCGGCTTCTCGCCGGGCTTTTCACAGACGGGCGCAATCATCGCCTGCAATAACGGCTCCGGCGCAGGCCGCCAGGCCCCCTCTTCCCCGTCGTAAAACTGGAAATCCGCGTTAAGCGCATATGGGATTTTCGCCTTTTGCAGCTCGCAGGCCATAAAGGTGGCGAAGGCCATTTGCGAAGCGGTTGGCGTGAGGTGGTTTGACTCCCCCACGCCCCAGCCCCCAACCCAGCTGACGTGCCCGGTTTTTTGCTGCCAGCGCAGCGCGGTGCTGATGCGGTTACGGATAGCCGCCTTCTCCGCCACCGTGCCGGACGTCCACGGGTATTTACCGCTATTTTTCAGCGGCCCCCACGGGAAAATATGCCACTCCGCCAGCAGGTAGTTTTGACTGTGCGCAGGCAGCTTCAGGCCGGATAAATCCTCCGGCGCAGCGCGCAGGCGCGGCGCAATGAAAATCATGCGCTGCGGGTCGATGTCGTGGATCGCTTTAATGGTTTTTTCATACACGCGGTTTAACGACGCGAGGTTGTGGTTAAGCTTGTCGGCTGGCTCATAAATGAGATCAAAACCCAGCAGCGGATAGCTCTGGCCGAAATAGTGCGCCACGGCAATCCACCAGTTGATCGTCTCTTTCTCGTTATCGGCTTTGGGGTCGTTTTTATATTCATCGGCCTGATAAGCGATAATCGGGATCACGCCATATTGCTCGCAGGCTTCCACCAGCTTGCGCAGGTGGATCAGCCGCGCTTCCGTCGGCTCATCGGCGACGCGAATGCGCACGTGGGTAATGCCTTTTGCGCGAAAATCGCGAACCACCAGCGGGTCGAACTCGCGTATGCCGCGCTCGGTGCGCGCCCAGTCCACATCCATCCCGACGCCAAGCTGCTGCGCATAACGGGCAGCCGTCAGCGGCGGCTCGGCGGCAATGGCCCAGCCGGAAGAGATCAGTAACGCGGTAGCAATGAGAGGCTTTAGCACGGTTTACCCTGGATAAATCGAAAGCATTACCTGTATTTAGCACGCTTTTTCACATTTGGTGTAGCGCGAAAGCGTAATAATTCTTCAACCTGCCAGTTCTCTCAGCCAGCCGATAAAGGCGTCTATTTTCGGCCACTGTCGGCCCGAAAGCGTCGAAACATAGTAGTGCTGATGGCATTTCAGGGTCTTGTCACCAAACGGGGCGATCAGTTCGCCCCGTTCAAGCCGTTTTTGCACCAGCCGCTTTCTCCCCATCGCGACGCCGACGTGGTTGATGGCCGCAATAATCGCTAAGTCGGAACGATCGAAACCAATACCCGACGATGGCGGCATATTCACCGCAAAGTGCTGCGCCCAGCTCAGCCACTCATCCGTACCGGAATCATTGCTCCAGGCCTGACGGTCGTGCAGCAGCGTGCAGTGGCTAAGGTTATCGGGGTTTTTCAACAGCTCATGCTCGCGGGCATACTGCGGCGAGCAGACGGGCAAAATCTCTTCGTCCATCAGGAAGTGATGAGACAGATGGTTTGGCGGCGTATCGTCGAAATAGAGCGCCAGATCGACCCCCGTTCGCTGCATATTGATGTAATCATTGCCGGTCAGGACGGTGAGCGAAATCGACGGATAGCGGCGGGTAAAGTCGCCCAGCATGGGTACCAGCCAGCACTGAGCGATCGACGGCCGGGAGTAGACCGTCAGCGTGCCGGACAGCGCCTGGTTTTTGATGTCCAGGATCTCCTGATTCAGGGTGTCGAGGGACGATTTTAGCGTCCAGTAAACGCGCTTTCCCTCCTGCGTCAGCTCGACTTTACGGTGCGAACGGACAAACAGCTGAATACCGAGCTCTTCTTCGAGCAGGTTGATGCGGTGGCTCACCGCGCTGGGGCTGAGCGACAGCTCCTCCGCCGCCAGCGCGAAGGATTCATGTCGAGCCGCCACTTCAAAGGTGTACATTTTCGACAGCTGCCAGCCGTTGAGCAGCCGGTTTCTGGCTTCATTTGCATCGGTCATCACAATTCTCACGCGTGGTTTCTGCGCTCAGCATACTGTTTAAGGGTGAATATATGTGAACCTAATGCGGTTTAAGTGCGTTTTTTAGAGCGCAGTCACTCAGTTGATTCAATCTGGCTCACCTGAACGCCAATTTATATCGTTTGTCAGCCCACGCCGCTTTTTCGTCCAATACCCCCAGATGACATAAGGGTGAGGTGAGATATGGGATCTCAGGTCTGGGTTGTGGCAACGCTGCTGGTCAGCATTGTGTTGATTGTTTTAACCATCGTTAAGCTAAAGTTTCACCCGTTCCTCGCGCTGCTGCTGGCGAGCTTTTTCGTCGGCGCAATGATGGGAATGAGCCCGCTGGATATGGTACACGCCATTGAGAGTGGGATTGGCGGCACGCTGGGCTTCCTGGCGGCCGTGATTGGTCTTGGGACCATTCTCGGCAAGATGATGGAGGTTTCCGGCGCGGCAGAGCGCATCGGGATTACGTTGCAGCGCTGCCGCTGGCTGTCAGCAGACGTGATTATGGTGCTGGTGGGCCTGATCTGCGGCATTACGCTGTTCGTGGAAGTGGGCGTGGTCCTGCTGATACCGCTGGCGTTTTCCATCGCCAAAAAGACCCACACGTCGCTGCTCAAGCTGGCCATTCCGCTCTGTACCGCGCTGATGGCGGTGCACTGCGTGGTGCCGCCGCATCCGGCCGCGCTGTTTGTGACCAATAAATTAGGGGCGGACGTTGGAACGGTCATTGTCTACGGTTTGATGGTCGGCCTGATGGCCTCTCTGGTCGGCGGCCCGCTGTTCCTGAAGCTGCTCGGCAATCGTCTGCCGTTTAAACCGGTTCCGGCGGAATTTTCAGACCTGAAGGTGCGGGAGGAGCATACCCTGCCGTCGCTGGGCGCCACGCTGTTTACGGTGCTGCTGCCGATTGCCCTGATGCTGGTGAAGACCATCGCTGAACTGAATATGGCAAAAGACGGCACGCTGTATACGCTGCTGGAGTTTATCGGCAACCCGATCACCGCCATGTTTATCGCCGTGTTTGTCGCCTACTACCTGCTGGGC
Organism: Enterobacter cloacae complex sp. I3; assembly: GCF_014896175.1. NCBI lineage: Bacteria > Pseudomonadati > Pseudomonadota > Gammaproteobacteria > Enterobacterales > Enterobacteriaceae > Enterobacter > Enterobacter cloacae complex sp. I3. The sequence goes on along the minus strand of NZ_JADBQZ010000014.1, from coordinate 75,607 downwards.
ATCCGCCAGCACATGGGCATGGGCGCGATGCTGACGCACACCGAGCACGGCTTTGGCTCTATCGCCAACATTTTGCTGATTATCGGCGCGGGCGGCGCGTTCAACGCCATCCTGAAAACCAGCGGACTGGCGGACTCGCTGGCGCAAATTCTCTCGAACCTGCACATGCACCCTATCCTGCTCGCCTGGCTGGTGGCGCTGGTGCTGCATGCCGCCGTAGGCTCCGCCACGGTCGCGATGATGGGCGCCACGGCCATCGTCGCGCCGATGCTGCCGCTCTACCCGAACGTCAGCCCGGAGATCATCACCATTGCCATCGGTTCCGGCGCCATTGGCTGCACGATCGTGACCGATTCTCTCTTCTGGCTGGTGAAGCAATACTGCGGCGCGACCCTGAATGAGACCTTCAAATACTATACGACGGCGACGTTTATCGCCTCGGTGCTTGCACTTGGCGGCACATTCCTGCTTTCTTTCATTATCTGAGCGCGAAGAGACATATTATGGAAAACGCAACTATCACCACTTTAACCGCACAGTTTCCTCTGGTTGAGGATCTGATTGCCCTGAAAGAAACCACCTGGCTTAACCCGAACACCACCACGCTTGAAGAAGGGCTGCCCTATGTCGGGCTGACCAAAGCCGACGTGGACGATGCCCATGCGCGCCTCAACCGCTTCGCGCCGTATCTGGCGAAAGCCTTCCCGGAGACGGCGGCAACGGGTGGGATTATTGAATCTGAACTGGTCGCCATTCCGGCAATGCAGGCGCGGCTGGAGAGAGAATCTGGCAAATCCATTCCCGGCACGCTGCTGCTGAAAAAAGACAGCCACCTGCCGATTTCCGGCTCGATTAAAGCGCGCGGCGGCATCTATGAAGTGCTGACCCACGCGGAAAAACTGGCGCTGGAAGCCGGGTTGCTGACCACCGAAGACGACTACAGCATTCTGCTGGAGCCACGCTTTAAGGCCTTCTTCAGCCAGTACAGCATTGCCGTGGGCTCCACCGGCAACCTGGGGTTATCCATTGGCATAATGAGCGCCCGCATCGGCTTTAAGGTGACGGTCCATATGTCCGCCGACGCCCGCGAGTGGAAGAAAGCCAGGCTGCGCAGCCACGGTGTCATCGTCGTGGAATATGAGCAGGATTACGGCGTGGCGGTGGAGCAAGGGCGCAAAGCGGCGGAAAGCGATCCGAACTGCTTCTTCATTGACGATGAGAATTCCCGCACCCTGTTCCTGGGCTATGCGGTGGCGGGCGAGCGCCTGAAAGCGCAGTTCACCGAACAGGGCCGCGTGGTGGATGCGGATCATCCCCTGTACGTCTATCTGCCGTGCGGCGTAGGCGGCGGGCCTGGCGGCGTGGCGTTTGGCCTGAAGCTGGCCTTTGGTGATAACGTGCACTGCTTCTTCGCGGAGCCAACGCACTCGCCGTGCATGCTGCTGGGCGTTTACACCGGCCTGCATGATGCGATTGCAGTGCAGGATCTGGGCATTGATAACGTGACGGCGGCGGACGGTCTGGCGGTTGGGCGCGCGTCCGGCTTCGTGGGCCGCGCGATGGAGCGCCTGCTCGACGGGTTCTATACCCTTTCCGATCGGAGCATGTACGACATGCTTGGCTGGATGGCGCAGGAGGAAGGGATCCGCCTTGAGCCTTCAGCACTGGCGGGGATGGCCGGGCCGCTGCGCGTGCCTTCAGACGCCAGCGTTACCCACCTGGTGTGGGCAACCGGCGGCGGCATGGTGCCGGAAGACGAGATGGCGAAGTATCTGGCTAAAGGGAAGTAATTAAGCCGCCACCGGGCTTACAGGCTCAAAATTTGCTGAATATGGGTTACCGCAAACAGCAGCGACAGCGAGAGAACAGCCAGCGCAATCAGGAACTTATCCCGCACCGCTTTCGGCTGTACAAAATCGTTCTGCGCCACGTCCATCAGGTTACGGCTGCGGGTATAGCGCCATAAAATGATGGCCACCAGCGCCAGCACAATAATAGAGATCCAGAATGGCACCCCGGTTCGGTGCCAGTTGTGCTTAATCGCCAGGGCAATCAGCGCGCCATACCCCAGCAACGTGCGCAGCCAGGCCAACGACGTCCGCTCCGGCTGCAGGCCGGGGTCCGCTTCGCGTCGCGCTTTGCGGCTATCCGCCATAGAACACCAGCCCCATCACCACGCCCGCCACCGCCAGCAGAATCACGCTGATGATGAGTAACCCACGCGTATAGGGCAGATCCTGCTTCAGTCGCATCGCCTTCTCATTGCGCAGCCATCGCAGGTAGCCGTAAATCGACAGCACACCCGCGAACAGGCACAGCAGCAGCGCCAGCACTTCACGAATCAGCGGCGTGGCAAAATCGGGGGCGAGCTGGTCAAGGCCGACACCTGCGGCCAGAAAGCCCAGTGCGGTGCGGATCCACGCTAAAAAAGTGCGCTCATTAGCCAGAGAGAAGCGGTAGTCCGGCGCTTCGCCGAGGCGGGAAATTTTCATGGAGATTCCTTGTCGTGCTACGGGCAGGCTTCAGCATAGCGTAAATCGACAAGGACAAGGAGACCGGCATCGGGCGATGCCGGTCAGGACGATTAATGCAGCTCTGGCCAGTACTCTTTGTTGGCCTCGATCAGGTCATCCAGAATCGCTTTCGCGACGGAGGCGCTCGGCACGGTTTTCGACAGGGTAATGGCCTGCCAGAGCTTCTGGTACGAGCGCTGCTCCCAGGCATCCACCACCAGTTTTTCCACCGCCACCTGCTGGCTCATCAGCCCTTTCTGGAAGTGCGGAATATCGCCCACCGTAAGCGGCTCCGGTCCGTTATGGCCCACCAGGCACGGGATCTCCACCATCGCGTCGGCGTCAAAGTTATGGATGGCACCGTTGTTTGGCACTATCAGCAGCATCCGCTCCTGGGTATTAAAGGCAATCGCAGTCGCCAGATCGACGATGTACGACGCATGTTCGTCGATTTCCAGCTCACCGGCGGCGGAGTTGCCGGCTTCGATAATCGCCCGACAGGAACTGAACACATGCTTCTCACGGTGATCCATAACTTCATTGGCGCGGGTCCGTTCCGGGTTGGAATGCGCGACCACGTAGTCCGGGAACAGGTAATACTTCAGGTAGGTGTTAGGCATGGTGTCCGGATCCAGCGCCTGCACGTCTTTAGCTTTGGCAAAGGTATCGTTCCAGCTCGCTTCGGTATGCACATCTTCCGAAGGCGGAACATAGCCGTTTTTCGCCACGTATTCGCGCAGCTTCGGCATCAGATCGTTGCCGTTCAGGTCTTCAATCGACGTCCACCAGCCGAAGTGGTTCAGGCCGTAGTAGCGCACGCGCATCTCTTTGCGGTCCTTCAGGCCGACAATCTGCGCCATGCGCCCTTCAATGCCAATCGGCATATCGCAGATGTTGAGGATTTTAGCGTTCGGACGCAGGCGGCGCGTGGCTTCTGCGACAATCGCCGCCGGGTTGGAGTAGTTCAGCATCCACGCGTTCGGGGAGTACTGCTCCATATAATCCACCAGCTCCAGCACGCCGCCGATAGAGCGCATGCCGTAAGAGATACCGCCCGGTCCGCAGGTTTCCTGGCCCAGCACGCCGTGGCGCAGCGGGATTTTTTCATCTTTTTCGCGCATCGGGTATTTGCCCACGCGGATGTGCGCCATCACGAAATCGACATCGGTAAACGCCGCTTTTGGATCGGTGGTGTAGCTGAATTCAATCTCCGGGGCCTGCTCCTTAAGGATGATTCTGCACGCTTCGGCGATGGTCTCCTGACGCGCGCCGTCGTTGTCATAGAACTTCAGGGCGCGCAGCGGGAAACGGTCACGGTTGGCTAACAGCATCAGGACGATACCAGGCGTAAAGGTGCTGCCGCCGCCTGCAATGACAACTGAGAATTTTTTCATGATATAGCCTCTGTCAGGGTGGTTTGTTCATTTGTTAAAGGGGTTTTCATCAGCGATTCCAGCTGGTCACGCACCTGAGGAACGTGCAGGCCGACAATCACCTGAATGCCGTTGCCGCGTCGCACTACGCCGTGTGCGCCCAGGGCTTTGAAGACGTCGTCGCTTTGGGTTTTCGCCATATCCACCAGCGCGATACGCAGGCGGGTGGCGCAGTTATTGATGCTTTCGATATTTGCTGCACCGCCGAGCGCCTGCAGGAATCCGGCGGCTTGCCCAACCTGCTGGCTGGCCGCCGCCGGGGCGGTGGTTTGCCCGCGAGCCGCCTTATAGTCGGCCTTGCTGTAGAGTTTGATTTCGCTCTCTTCCCGGCCCGGCGTTTTCAGGTTCAGACGCTCAATCAGCGTTTTGAAGATCACGAAGTAGATGCCGGTGAAGCAGACGCCAATACCGATCTGGGTGAACACCGTCGAGGCGTGGTTATGGAACATCGGGATCCAGTTTTGCGGCAGGAACTGGTCCAGCAGGCCGCCGCCCATGTTCCCCACGACGCCGAAGGCGTACATCACCGTCGCCATGGTGGCCGCCAGCACGGCGTGCACGGCGAACAGCAGCGGCGAGATAAACAGGAAGGTGAACTCAAGCGGTTCGGTAATGCCCACCAGCACGGCAGTTAGCGTGGCCGGAACCAGCAGGCCCGCCACCTTGACGCGGTTTTCTGGCGACGCGGTGTACCAGATAGCGAAGGCAATCCCGACCGAGCCAAACACTTTTGAGTTGCCGTGCAGCGCGAAGCCACCTTCCGGGAAGAGGGTCTTCAGCGGCAGGGTGCTCTGGCTGAATTCCTGCAGATGCTGCGCCCAGTAGACCTGAATACCGCCCTCCACCGCCGCCGGGCCGAAGATGAACGGACCGTAGACAAAGTGGTGCAACCCCGTTGGGATCAGAATGCGTTCCAGGAAGGTATACACCCACACGCCCAGCGCACCGGCAGAGCGCAGGAACGCCTGCAGGGATTCGATGCCCATCTGCACTTTCGGCCAGCCCAGCAACGTCAGCCAGGCGCAGGGGATCATCACGAAGAACGCGAGGATAACGACAAACGAGCTGCCCTGGAAAATTCCCAGAAAGACCGGCAGCGGCTTGTCGAAATAGCGGTTGTGAATGGCGGTGACGATGCCTGAGATCACGATGGCGCCGATGATGCTGGTATCGAGCGTTTTGATCCCGGCAATCATCGCCAGCCCGCTTCCCGCCGTCGGTTCGGCGGAGAAGTCGACGCCAAAGAAGTGGCCCCAGGTCATGCCCATCGCGTTAATGAAGTAGTTCCAGGTCAGGAAGCTAATCAGCACGGCCAGACAGGCGCGGCCCTGCGCCTGCTTCGCCAGCCCAATCGGCAGGCCGACGGCAAAAATCAGCGGCATATTGCGAAACACCGCCCAGCCACCCTCTTCAATGATGTGAACGATCTGCGCGAAAAGATGATCGGGGGCGGTTAAGGCTTCGCCGACAAACAGCGGGTTGCGAAGCATGATGGCGATTCCCACCACGATCCCGGCAAACGGAAACAGCAACACCGGGGTAAACATGGCACCGCCAAAACGTTGTATTTGACTGAGCATTTTTAAATCCTCACGTAACAACCTGTAGGGGTAGAGGCCTTTATGGTTTTGTGCTGGCCTGAGGTGAGCATAAGAACTTACTGATGCGCGAACATGGCGTGCCGCTGCGATTCGTGATCGCATTCATGGTTTTATTTTGACCAGTCAGGTCTACTTTTTGAGTTAAATATGGACATGTCAGGACGCATTCCACGCCCTGATAAGGGCAGAGAGGTATACTGGTGATCTACAAATCAATTGCTGACAGGTTGCGGCTGCGGCTGAATTCATCGGACTACAACATCGGCAGCCCGCTGCCTGGTGAAAAAGCGCTGGCGCAGGAGTTTGGCGTGGCGCGCATGACCATCCGCAAGGCGCTGGATCTGCTGGTGAGCTGGGGGCTGGTTGAGCGCCGGCACGGCAGCGGAACGTTTGTCTCGCGCAAAGACGTTCACCACGAAACCACTAACCTGACCGGGCTGGTGGAGGTACTGCGTCAGCAGGGAAAAGAGGTGCAGAGCAAGGTGCTGCAGTTCGAAGTGATGCCCGCCCCGCCCGCCATCGCCAGCCAGCTGCGGATCCAGGTGGATGAGCGGATCTACTTTTCACGGCGGGTGCGCTACGTGGACGGAAAGCCGCTGATGCTGGAGGACAGCTTTATGCCGGTGAAGCTGTTCCGCAACCTGTCACTGGCGCATCTTGAGGGGTCTAAGTTTGATTACATTGAGAAGGAGTGCGGGATCACCATCAGCGGCAACTACGAGAGCCTGACGCCGGTGCTGGCAGATAAACAGCTGGCTGGTTATCTGAATCTGCCGGAACAGACGCCGCTGCTGCGAATTACCTCTCTCTCCTACAGCGACAGCGGCGAGTTCCTCAATTATTCCGTGATGTTCCGAAATACCAGCGATTACCAGGTGGACTACCATCTGCGGCGCATCCACCCGGAAGAGCTGTTAGCCCATCCCCCAGAACAGCACCGCCAGTAGCTGCGGGGTGATGATGCGCAGGAACATCACCAGCGGGTAGACGGTGGCATAGGAGAGCGCGGCCGCGCCGCTGGTGGCGTGCAGGTTGTTGGCAAAAGCGAGCGCTGGCGGGTCGGTCATGGAGCCCGCCAGCATGCCGCACAGCGTCAGGTAGTTCATTTTGGCGAACATCCGCGCCAGGATTGCCACCGTCAGCAGCGGGATCGCCGTGATAAAGATGCCGTAGCCGACCCAGCTCATCCCTTCGCCCTTGACCAGGGTATCGACAAAATCCCCGCCGGACTTCAGCCCGACAACCGCCAGGAACAGCACGATGCCCAGCTCGCGCAGCGCCAGGTTAGCGCTCGGCGGCATAAACCAGTAGAGCTTCCCGATACAGCCGATACGCCCGAGGATCAGCGCCATAATCAGCGGCCCGCCCGCCAGGCCGAGCTTGAGCGCCACCGGGAAGCCCGGCACGTACAGCGGAATAGAGCCGAGCAGCACGCCAAGCCCGATGCCGATAAACACCGGCAGCATCTGCACCTGCTGCAGTTTTTGCTGGGCGTTGCCCACCATGTCCGCCACGGCGTCGATGGACGACGGGCGTCCGACCAGGTTGAGGATATCCCCGAACTGCAGGCTGGCCTCCGGGCTGGCAACCAGTTCGACGCCCGCACGGTTGAGGCGGGAGATGACCACGTCGTAGCGCTCTTTTACCTGCAGATCGCGTATTTTCTTGCCCAGAACGTGCTCGTTGGTCACCACAACACGCTCCACGCGCATATCGGTGCCGCGGGTCGAAAGCGAGGTATCTACTTCCTGACCAATCACCAGCCGCGCGTTGTTTAAATCCCCCGGCTGGCCGACCAGGTGCAGCAGGTCACCCTGCTGGATCATCGTGCCGGGCGCAGGCACCATCAGCACGTCGTCGCGCTTAAGGCGGGAACAGATAATATTGGCGCTGTTCAGGATCGGTACGTCCTGAATCGCCATATTGTTCAGGTTGGGGTTATCGACGCGAATGTTGATGGTTTTGATCGGCATGTGGCCGTTGGTGAGCGTGGTTTCGTGATCCTTCGCCTCTTTGTCGACGTTAACGCGAAACAGGACGCGGACCAGCCACATGGAGAGCAGAATGCCGCAAATCCCAAACGGATAGGCCATGGCGTAGCTCATCCCCATCTGGTCGACAATGCCGGGTTCAATGCCCAAATCGCGCAGGATTTGCTGCCCGGCTCCGAGCGCTGGCGTGTTGGTAACCGCCCCGGAGAAAATGCCCAGCACCACGGGCAGCGGGATAGCAAAGATTTTGTGCAGGATCGCGGTGACCAGCCCGCCCATCACCACAATGCCGAGGGCAAACAGATTGAGCCGTAGCCCGGAGACGCGCAGGGAAGCGAAAAAGCCCGGCCCTACCTGAATCCCGATGGTGTAGACGAAGAGGATCAGGCCGAACTCCTGAATAAAGTGGAGCATATCGGCGCTGAGAACCAGCCCGAGCTTGTCAGCAAAATGCCCGACAAAAATGCCGCCAAACAGCACCCCGCCAATCCCAAACCCGACGCCACGGATTTTGATATTGCCAATCCATAACCCTACAACCGCGGCCATGGCCAACACGCTTACGGTTAACGCGATATCACTCATGATCCACATCCTTGGCATAACCTTAGTTATAACAAGGATTTTCTCAGAGCCGGATGCGGTTGTATGGGCGATGGCGCACAAAAAAGCCCTGCCGGGGCAGGGCTTTGTGCAGTCTGTGAGTAAAGCGGATTAGCTGTTCAACGCCGGCCGCTCGCTAATGGCGATACGCTGCGGCGCGATGGCTTCCGGCACGTTACGGATAAGATCGATATGCAGCAGCCCGTTGGTAAACGTCGCACCGGACACTTCCATATGGTCTGCCAGGGTAAAGCTCAGGCTAAACGGCTGATTAACCAGACCCTGATGCAGCCACCGGGTTTCGGTCTCTTGTTTTTCCGGCGTACCCTTCACGGTCAGGCGCGCGCCTTCGAGCTGGATATCCAGATCTTCCTGGCGGAACCCGGCCAGCGCAAGGGTGATGCGATAGTGGTTATCGTCGCTTTTTTCGATGTTGTACGGCGGAAATGTCTGTTGCTCGGTGGTGCTTTGCAGGGCATTAGCCAGTTTGTCAAAACCAATCCACTGACGCAGCAGGGGGGATAAATCGTAGTTACGCATACTAAATCTCCTTCTGAGAAGCGAGTTCGGCACAGTTTAATTTTGTGCAAAGTTGTTCCTGCAAATCCTGATGGATTCGCATATGCTCCCGTTACGGCAAGCAAGTCTGGGTGGGCCGCTCGCGCGACCCGCGTAATTAGTTAATTTCGATACGGCGCGGTTTTTTCTCTTCCGGAATCACGCGTTCCAGTTCGATAAACAGCAGGCCGTTAACCAGGTTCGCGCCTTTAACGTGAATGTTCTCGGCTAACTGGAACTTGCGTTCAAAGTTGCGCTCGGCGATGCCCTGGTAAAGGTAGGTACGTTCTTTCTGCTCGGCCGTATGGGAACCTTTCACCACCAGCAGGTTGTCCTGCGCGGTGATTTCCAGCTCGTTTTCTGCAAAACCGGCGACGGCAATGGCGATGCGGTAGTGGTTTTCGTCAACCAGCTCAACATTGTATGGAGGGTAGCCGTTGCTCTGGCTTTGGTTATTTTCTAAATGGTTAAACAGGCGGTCAAAACCAATTGCAGAACGGTATAGCGGAGAAAGATCGAAGTTACGCATAGATAATACTCCTGAAATCAGCGAGAAATTGTAGCCTTCCACCATGGACAGGCCTTTGCGCCCCCGAGCACCCATCAGGCGTGTTCGTTATCGGGTCACATTCTTAAAATGGGTCTGGAACCGAGCTTTTCAAGACTATTTAGGCGAGATTTTTTTGCACTTTGCTGGTTGTCGCATAGACTCTGGGACAACAGCACAAAGGGTTAAATTGCGATGGCTGCCACAGTGCGGGGTTATCGGGCTATTCATTTCGGATAAGGCTCGCTATAACCCTGAGTTGCAGGTCTATGCAGTGCCATTAACGATGACTGAGTGATGATGAAAAATGTTCTGATAAAGCTGACGACGTTCAGCGGGGTGGTTTTACTTTGCGGGTGTTCGAGCGTGATGTCTCACACCGGCGGTAAAGAAGGAACATATCCGGGGACGCGCGCCAGCGCGGCGATGATCTCCGATGACGATACGAACTGGGGCACCAAATCCCTGGTTATCCTGGATATGCCCTTTACAGCAGTGGCGGATACGCTTCTGCTGCCGTGGGATGTATTCCGTAAGGACGATTCCGTGCGCTCACGGGTAGAGAAAAGCGAGCAGGAAAATCTGGCGACAAACGCCGTTATCCCGCCCGCCGAGATGCCGCCGCGCTAGTCCTTCGCGGTTTCCGTTACCCAAAGCTGACGGAAACCGCCCGTCTCTTGCATCCACGCAATAAAGCGCCCGTCCGGGGAAAACACGACCGCATCAGCAGACGGCGGATTGCCGTGATCGGACGTCAAAAACGTCACTTCTCCAGTCTTCGCGTCACAGCAGGCGATTCGGTTTTCAAGCACAAATCCCAGCATGTTCCCGGAAGGGTGCCAGTTAAACGCAGACTGAATACCGCTCCCGGTGCGCGTCAACTGGCGCGGCTCGCCGCCCTCAGGAGAGATCAGCCACAGCTGCACAATGCCGTTATCATCCCGCATCAGAAACGCGATTTGCGTCCCCTGCGGGTTACTGCGCACCCAGTGACGCGGCACGTTCACCAGACCCGGGTAGGCCCTCTGGTGGGTAAAGGTCAGACGACGCTGCTTCACCCCGGCAGGCGGCGCTGGCAGGGTGTCTGGGGTACCCTGAAGTGGCGCATCGCCCGCTTGTTTCCAGCCCTGCTCGTCTTCTGGCAGGTTAACAATAAACAGTTCAGGCACTTTTTCGCCCTGCGCGGAGAGGGTATCGCCGATAAACGCCAGCCTGTTGTTGCCCACCCAGCCCTCTTCGTAGGCGCGGTTGATTTCATCGCTGCCCGGCTGCGGGTTGGGTGTTGTGCGGCTGACCAGCACGCTCCAGAACGTGCCTGAATATTCACGTGGATGATTCCCCTGCGGGTTCACCGGGCCAAACGGTGCCGCCACGCCGACGTTGCGTAAATCGAGCTTCGGATCGCGCTCATGTAAAACATGGTCGTTATAGGTGAAGCTGACGAACTGCCCATTCGGGCTGAAGACGTGCACGTGGCTGCCGCCGCGCAGCGCGCCTGCGGTATAAGGCGCGGTGATATCCATCGCGTCCAGGTTGCTCACCTGACCGTGATGCGCAATCACACCCTGACGATGATGAAAATCGTAGTGCCAGCCAGCATCCGGGTTTTTCGGACCGTGGATAAAGACGTATTTGTCCTGTGCCGGATGAACGGTCACCACGCCGACATGCGCCCCGTCAGTGGCGCGATAAACCACCTCCACCTCACCCGTAGCGACATTGACCTGCTCAATGGTTTCGCCGGTGAACGACGCCCCGGACGGGCGCACGTCGTAGACCAGCCACTGGCTGTCCGGCGTCCAGGTATTGATGTTGGTCAGCTGGTGGTTGCGGGAAGCGAAGGTGATTTGTTTCATGAGGATACCCTGATGCACGGTGAGTGCATCAGGGTAAAACATCCGCAGGGATTAGCCTACTCGTTTCACATCGCCCACCAGCAGGATGTAGGAGAGTGCTCCGATCAGCGCCACGGCAGAGATGTAGACCAGCGCCGGGCCGAAGCCGTAGTCCTGCGCCAGGTAGCCGATAACCAGCGGTACGGTGATCCCGCCCAGTCCACCGACAAAGTTGAACACACCGCCGGTCAGGCCAATCAGCCGCATCGGCGCAAGGGACGACACCAGCGACCAGGTGATAGAGGCGAAACCGTTACCAAAGAACGCCACCGCCATCAGGGCCATAATCCACACCGGATCGTTGGTGTAGTTGGCACCCATGATGCAGGTTGAGATCAGCAAGCCGCAGATAATCGGCGTTTTACGCGCCACGCCCAGCGAGTACCCTTTTTTCACCAGCTTATCGGCCAGCCAGCCGGAGAGCAGCACGCCGAAAAATGCGGCGAGGAACGGCACGGTGGTCATAAAGCCCGCCTTTAGCGCCGCGATCCCCTTTTCCTGGGTCAGGTAGTTCGGGAACCAGGTGAGGAAGAACCACAGCGTAGAAGTAACCGCGAACTGACCCAGATAAACGCCCACCAGCTTACGGTGGAAGACCAGCTTCCAGTCCGCTTTGGTCAGCGGCTGGCGCGCCTCTTTTTTCACCGGGGCATCACCGTCCACCAGACCGCCACCGTCGCGGATGTAGTCCAGCTCGGCCCTGGTGATACTTTTCGTCAGACGCGGCGGCTGGTAGACCTTGAACCAGATTAGCGACCAGATAATGCCAATCCCGCCGGTGACGATGAACACCCAGTGCCAGCTCAGCAGCTCCTGGATCCAGATCAGCAGCGGCGTCAGAAACGCCAGGCCGACAAACTGGCCAGAGGTGTAAAAACCAACGGCGGACGCGCGCTCGTGTTCCGGGAACCAGCTGGTCACCATACGGTTGTTGGTCGGAAACGCGGGCGCTTCGAAAACCCCGGTGATGGCACGCAGGCCAATCAGCGATATCAGCCCGGTGGCGAAGCCCTGGAATAGGGTCGCCACGGACCAGCCTAATATGGCGATAAAGTAGGTCAGACGTGAACCCACGCGGTCAAGAAACCAGCCGCCGGGGATCTGGCATAAGGTATACAACCAGGCAAACGCCGAGAAGACGTAGCCCATTTCCGCTTTGGTGATGCCAAACTCTTCCTGAATATGGGCCGATGCCACGGCAAGGTTGGCGCGGTCGACATAGCAAATGACCACGGTAATAAAGATCATCATCAGCGTCAGGTAGCGGCGACGCCCGATTTTTGTAGCGGTAACTGGAATATCCATCGCAATCTGTCTCCAGATTTTGGGCATAGCGAAGCCGCTCACCATGCCCTGTAATTTACAGAGGGTTATATTTTTGTATGTATGATTTTTGCCCGGAGGCTTACCGGGTCTACGGGATGGCGATTACCATTCCGCTACGCTGCCGTCCTCATGACGCCACAGCGGGTTTCGCCAGTCCGGCGCATTCTTACTCAGCTCAATGACTTTAGCTTCGTCAATTTCCACGCCAAGGCCCGGCTTCGTAAGCGGTTTAAAGAAACCGCCTTCCATGCAGAAGTCTTCTTTATTTTTCACAAAATCGAGCAGTTCCGCGCCCTTGTTATAGTGAATCCCCATGCTCTGTTCCTGGAACACCGCATTGCGGGAGACGAAGTCGACGTGCAGGCAGGCCGCCAGCGCGATTGGGCCGAGCGGGCAGTGCGGCGCCAGCGCCACATCGTAAGCTTCTGCCATCCCGGCAATTTTGTAGCATTCGGTGATGCCGCCCGCATGAGAAAGGTCCGGCTGCAGGATCGCTATGCCGCCCGCTTCAAGTACGCGTTTAAACTCGAAGCGCGAGAACATACGTTCACCCGCCGCGATAGGAATGTGGGTCTGTTCAGCCAGCTTCGGATAGTACTCCGCCTGCTCGGCCAGCACCGGCTCTTCGATAAATAGCGGGCGATACGGCTCCAGCTCTTTAATCAGCACTTTGGCCATCGGCGCGCTGACGCGGCCGTGGAAATCCAGGCCAAACTCAATCTCGTTGCCGAAGGCTTCACGAATTTGCGCCACGGTATTGACCGCTCGGTCTACCGCACGCGAATTGTCGATAACGCCCATCTCTTCGCAGCCGTTGAGCTTGAAGGTGTCAAAGCCGATATTGCGCAACTGCGTGATGCCGTCGATCACTTCCGCAGGACGGTCGCCGCCTACCCAGCTGTAGGCTTTAATTTTGTCGCGCACCAGGCCACCCATAAGCTGCCAGACCGGTGCGTTAAGCACTTTACCTTTGATATCCCACAGCGCCTGGTCGATACCGGCGATGGCGCTCATCAGGATCGGACCACCGCGGTAGAAGCCCGCGCGGTACATCACCTGCCACAGGTCGTTAATGCGCGCCGGATCCTGACCAATAAGGTATTCGCCCAGCTCGTGTACTGCCGCTTCAACGGTGCGCGCGCGCCCTTCAATCACCGGTTCGCCCCAGCCTACAACCCCTTCATCGGTTTCGATTTTCAGGAACATCCAGCGCGGGGGTAAACGGTACGTGGTGAGTTTGGTTATTTTCATTTCACTGCCTCTCGATACGCTTTCACAAATGCTGCCGCCTGCTGTGCGGTACGTTCCACGGACTGGCCGGCACGATAAAGATCGCTACCCAACCCTGCGCCCACACAGCCAGCGCTCATCCACTGGCCCAGGTTTTCTGGCGTTACGCCGCCCACGGCAAAGACCGGTACGCTGGCGGGCAATACCGCTTTCAACGCCTTGATGTAGTCCGGTCCAAAAGCCGATGACGGGAAAATTTTGAGCGACTGCGCGCCCGCATCAAGGGCAGTAAAGGCTTCCGTGGCGGTGGCGCAGCCCGGGCAGACCGTCATGCCGTAACCCACCGCGCGGCGGATCACCTCAGGCTGAATATTGGGCGTGACGATAAGCCTGCAGCCCATCGTTGCCAGCCGATCGACCTGCTCAGGCTGTAACACGGTGCCTGCGCCAATCAGCGCCTTATCGCCGAAAACCTCCACCACGGCCGGAATGCTTTTTTCCCAGTCGGGCGAGTTGAGCGGGATTTCTACCGCGTCGAATCCGGCGTCGATAACCGCGCCGACGTGGTCTAACGCCTCATCGGGCGTGATGCCGCGCAAAATCGCGATAAGGGGAAGATCAGTTTGCCACTGCATGAGCGATGCTCCTTATTCCTGCCTGAAATGCCGTGTCGCCGGATACCGTCGAAACATCACGCCCAACGGCGCGAAATGCCTGTTCGTAGCGCGACGTTAGCGATGCGCCTGCGACAATCGTAATGGCCTGCTCGTGCGCGATGAACTCACGCATGCTGGCGACCTCTGCGCCAATCAGCAGGCCGGAGAGAAACTCGCTGACCTGCTCGCGCGGGAGAAGTCCCAGCACGTGCGAGGCGCGAACCTCAAAAAGCTGCGGCAACACATCAGGGGAGGCGATCCCACGTTCAAGCCCGGCGGCAAACGCCTCTGACGAGGATTCCTGCTCAGGTAAACCGGCCCCGACCAGCGAATGGTTGAGCAGCAAATGGTGCAGCTCGCCGGTCATTACGGTGCGAAAATCGTGGATTTGCTCAGCGTCAGCCTGGACCCATTTACAGTGCGTGCCGGGCATGACGTAGACAGAAGAAGGTGAGAGAGCGCGCGCGCCAAGCAGCTGCGTCTCTTCGCCGCGCATCACGTTGTGGTTATCGTCGCGAGAGACGCTCAAACCGGGAATAATCCAGATATTGTCGCCAACGGACGTTAACTGCTCGCCAATAGCGGAGAAATGGGTGGGAACCGGCAGATAAGGTGCAATTTTCCAGCCTACGTTACTGCCCACCATTCCCGCCATTACCACCGGCGTGGCGCTGTCGCGCCAGTTTTGTGTGACCTCTGCTAACACCGCCTCGGGGGATTTACCGTTCAGGCGCGTCACGCCTGCTTCTGATTGCCTGCTCTCCAGGCACTGCTCGCCCTGATAAAGCCAGGCGCGCAGATTGGTCGATCCCCAGTCAATTGCGATGTAGCGAGATGTCATGTGATTTCCTTCAACCTTCGTGTCGAGCTGGCAATCATGGTAAGCGCCGCCTGCTCTGCCGCATCGCCGTCCTGATGCCGTATCGCATCGAACAGCGCTTTATGTTCCTGGAGCGTTTTTGGCATGTTGGCCTCATCACCCATCCAGGTACGTTCAAATACCGCTCGCTGTAGCGAGCTGATCGCCACGCTAAGCTGCTGTAATACCGGGTTATGCACCGACTGCAGCACCGCTTCGTGGTAGCGAATGTCCGCCTCGTTGAACGCCTCCCGGTTCTGGTTATTGGCGATCATGTCGTTTAAAGCCGATTCAATCTGGGCCAAATCACCGGAGGTCGCGCGTTCCGCCGCCCAGCGTGCAATTGCCGGCTCCACCAGGTTTCGAACTTCACTCATCGCGCCGATAAGCCGCGGGTCGTAGTCGTTTTCCAGCACCCACTGCAGCACGTCGGTATCGAGGTAGTTCCACTGGTTGCGCGGAGCAACAAACGCGCCGCGATAGCGCTTCATTTCAATCAGCCGCTTCGCCATCAGCGAGCGGAACACTTCCCGGATGATGTTGCGCGAGGTTTCAAACTCCTCGCACAGTTCAGCCTCTGCGGGGAGCGGCGAACCGGGAACGTATTTACCGCCCACAATCTGGGTGCCCAGCGTAATAACGATGCGATCGGTTTTATTGAGAGTCATGGAGAGTCCTTGTGCTCTGTATGTCCATCACTACTTTACCGCGACCGCTGAATTTCGCCTCACTTTTGCAGTACAAACGTGAGGCCATTCGTCTTTGCCGTGGTGACAATGTAGTACAATCAATTAATGTTGTACTACAATCAAGATCACAAAAAGAACAATTCGATAAATACAGGGCAAAAAAAAGCCCCGGTTAATAACCGGGGCTGATGATTGAAAATAAGCGTTACTGCAGCACAAACTTCTCGATCGCGTAGGCAACGCCGTCTTCCAGGTTGGATTTGGTGACGAAATCAGCCACCTCTTTCACCGAAGGAATGGCGTTATCCATTGCCACGCCAACGCCCGCGAATTCAATCATCGCGATGTCGTTCTCCTGGTCGCCGAGCGCCATGATTTCTTCCTGCTTAATCCCTAACGCATCAGCAAGTGATTTCACGCCGGTGCCCTTATTGACGCGTTTATCGAGGATTTCGAGGAAGTACGGCGCACTTTTCAGCACGGTGTACTTCTCTTTTACCTCTGCCGGAATGCGCGCGATGGCTTTATCCAGGATCTCCGGCTCGTCGATCATCATCACCTTCAGGAACTGCGTCGCCGGATCCATTTTCTCGGCTTCACAGAACACCAGCGGAATGGTCGCAACGTAGGATTCATGCACCGTGTAGTAGCTGATATCGCGGTTGGCGGTGTAGAGCGTATTGCGATCGAGCGCGTGGAAGTGGGAGCCCACTTCACGGGACAGTTTTTCGAGGAACAGGTAGTCATCATAGCTCAGCGCAGTTTGCGCAACCGTGCTGCCGTCTGCGGCATTCTGCACCAGCGCGCCGTTATAGGTGATGCAGTAATCGCCCGGCTGATTCATGTGCAGCTCTTTCAGGTAGCTGTGTACGCCCGCATACGGACGCCCCGTGGTCAGAACCACATTCACCCCCTTCGCTCGTGCGGCGGCGATCGCGTTTTTAACGGCAGGAGAGATAGTGTGGTCTGGCAGCAGCAGCGTGCCGTCCATATCGATTGCAATGAGTTTGATAGCCATGAGTTCCCCGGGATAAATGAGTGCTACCTCATGCTAACGCGATTAAGCACACAAAAATAGAGCTACATTGCGCAACAGAAACACCCCTTTTACGCTTATCCCGGGGAACGACGACTTACTCGCGGGTGAGAACAATTTTACCGAATGCGCCGCGATCCAGATGTTCAAGGGCCTGTTCAAGCTCGTTAAAACGGTAGCGATGCTCAATCACCGGCTTCAGTCCCGTGACGTCAACAGCACGGACGAAATCCTCCAGCGCCCGGCGGTGTCCCACGCCAATCCCCTGAATGACGGGGGATTTCAGCAGCAGCTCGCCAGCAGGCAGCGAAATGTCAGTCCCGGCCAGTACGCCAATGACGGAGATACGCCCGTGAACGGCAACGGCACGCAGGGAATGCTTCAGGTTTTCCCCTCCTACGGTTTCGATAATATGGTCGATGCCGCGATCCTGAGTCAGCGCCAATGCTTCTTCAGCCCAGTCATTTTTCAGGCGGTTGACGCCCTGACTGGCGCCCAGTTTTTTGGCGAGCGCCAGCTTTTCATCGCTCCCGGACGTGACAATAACCTCTGCGCCGTGCGCTTTTGCAATTTGCAGGGCGAAAATCGCCACGCCGCCCGTCCCCTGTACCAGCACCGATTGCCCGGCGCGGAGCTGACCCCGCTCCACCAGCGCGAACCAGGCGGTAAGCCCTGCGCAGGGTAACGTGCTGGCCTCTGCGTCATTCAGAGTTTCCGGAGAGGCTACCAGCGCGTTTTCATTTACAACCACATATTCGGCCAGCATGCCCTGGAAATAGCCGCCGGACGTTTTGTAGGGCAAATCACGCGCGTCTGCCTGCGGCTTGCCGTCGATCCACTCCGGGAAGAAGGTTGAAATGACGCGAGCGCCGGGTTTGAAACGCGTGACACCTTCACCTACGCTTTCCACCACGCCCGCCATGTCAGACGCCGGGGTGAACGGGAAGGAAAGCGGAATCGGCATCGTGCCTTCGATAACCATTTTATCGCGATAGTTGAGCGCAACGGCATTTACCCGTACGCGAACCTCACCGGGGCCTGGCTGTGGAACCGATTCATGAATGAGTTTGAGATTCTCGCGCCCGAGGGCGTTCATTGACCAGCGCTGCATTGTCTCTGTCATTTTTTTCTCCTGCCATCAGATAAGCTTCAGTAATGACAGTCTACCGTTGACTCCTCGTCACCAGTGGCGATAAGTTTTCTCTTCATTGACGCCCGAATGGATACAAACCGTGACCGATACGCTGAAAGATATTCCTGTTTTTGTCGCTGCCGTGGAGGCAGGAAGCTTTGCGCAGGCCGCAGTTCGCCTGCACCTGTCGCGCTCTGCGGTGGGTAAAAGCATTGCTCGACTTGAGGAACGTCTGGGAGTGCGGCTGTTTCAGCGCACCACCCGCAGCCAGCGGCTCACCGATAACGGCGCCCTGTTCTACGAGCGCTGCCTGCGCGCGCTGGAGGAGATCAGGAGCGCGGAATCCCTGCTGGAAACGGGGAAACATCAGATTAACGGTCGGCTTCGTGTTGCCATGCCGGTGCTGTTTGGACGCCAGTGCGTCGCGCCGCTGCTGATTGAACTGGCGCAGGAACACCCTGGGCTTGAGCTTGAAATGTCGTTCAGCGACCGCGTGGTGGATCTGGTCGAGGAAGGCTTCGATATGGCGGTACGTAACGGCACGCTGCAGGACAGCAGCGTGCTGGTGGCCAGAAAGCTGGGAGAACACCGCATGGTCCTGTGCGCCTCGCCCGACTATCTGCAAAAAAGAGGTCATCCAGACGCTGTGGATGATTTATCCCGGCACGCGGCCATTAACTATCTGCGCGCAGGCCGCGTGCTATCCTGGCAGCTTATGGACAGCGACGGAACGCCGCGCGCGTTTACGCCGCGGTCATCACTCAATATGGATGATTTGCAGGCCATCTGCGACGCGGCGGTGACCGGGCAAGGCATTGCCTGGCTCCCCTGCTGGATGGCCATCAAAGAAATTCATCAGGGAAAGCTTGTCCCGCTCTTTAAGCAGGCGCCGGATGTCCATTTTGACGTCCATGCCGTCTGGCAACAGACGCCGTACCTGCCCCTGAGGGTAAGAATGGCCATAGATGCGCTGGCGAGCCGTTTACCGGCGGCGATGTCGCTGGACATTCCTGCGCCCATAAAAAAGCCGCGCTAAAAGCGCGGCCAGTTTTCATGCGGGATAGAGACTGTTAAATATCGATATTCGCCGCTTTCAGTGCGTTCTCTTCAATGAACGCACGACGTGGTTCTACCGCATCGCCCATCAGGGTGGTGAACAGCTGATCCGCTGCAATCGCGTCTTTAACGGTGACGCGCAGCATGCGACGGCTTTCCGGATCCATGGTGGTTTCCCACAGCTGATCCGGGTTCATTTCGCCCAGACCTTTATAACGCTGGATAGACAGACCGCGACGGGATTCTTTCACCAGCCAGTCCAGCGCCTGCTCGAAGCTTGCTACCGGCTGACGACGCTCGCCACGTTCGATGAAGGCATCGTCTTCGATCAGGCCGCGCAGCTTCTCGCCGAGGGTGCAGATACGGCGGTATTCCGGGCCGGTCACGAATTCATGCTCCAGCGGGTAGTCGGTGTCGACGCCGTGAGTACGCACGCGAACAATCGGCTCAAACTGCTGTGCCGCATTCTGCTGAACGTCGAACTTCCACTGGCTGCCGTGCTGCTCTTTCTCGTTCAGCTCGCTCACCAGGGTATTCACCCAGCGGGTCACGGCCTGCTCGTTGCTCAGATCGGCTTCGGTCAGGGTTGGCTGATAGACCAGCTCCTTCAGCAGCGCTTTTGGATAGCGGCGTTCCATACGGCCAATCATTTTCTGCGTGGCGTTGAACTCGGAGACCAGACGCTCCAGCGGCTCGCCTGCCAGTGCCGGCGCGCTGGAGTTCGCGTGCAGGGTCGCGCCATCAAGGGCGATCGCGATTTGGTACTGATCCATCGCGTCGTCATCTTTAATGTACTGTTCCTGCTTGCCTTTCTTCACTTTGTACAGCGGCGGCTGGGCAATGTAGACGTGGCCACGCTCAACGATTTCAGGCATCTGACGATAGAAGAAGGTCAACAGCAGCGTACGGATGTGCGAGCCGTCGACGTCCGCATCGGTCATGATGATGATGCTGTGATAGCGCAGCTTGTCCGGGTTGTACTCGTCGCGGCCAATGCCGCAGCCGAGCGCGGTGATGAGCGTCGCCACTTCCTGAGAAGAGAGCATCTTGTCGAAGCGCGCTTTCTCAACGTTGAGGATTTTACCCTTCAGCGGCAGGATCGCCTGGTTCTTACGGTTACGGCCCTGCTTCGCAGAACCGCCCGCGGAGTCCCCTTCCACAAGGTACAGTTCAGACAGCGCCGGGTCACGTTCCTGACAGTCAGCCAGCTTGCCCGGCAGGCCTGCCAGGTCCAGTGCGCCTTTACGACGGGTCATTTCACGGGCTTTACGCGCCGCTTCACGGGCACGTGCCGCATCGATAATTTTGCCCACCACGATTTTCGCATCGTTCGGGTTTTCCAGCAGGTATTCGCTCAGCAGTTCGTTCATCTGCTGCTCAACCGCAGATTTCACCTCAGAAGAAACCAGCTTGTCTTTGGTCTGTGAGGAGAACTTCGGATCCGGCACCTTCACGGAGACCACGGCAATCAGGCCTTCACGGGCATCGTCACCGGTGGCGCTGACTTTCGCTTTTTTGCTGTAGCCTTCTTTGTCCATGTAGGCGTTCAGGGTACGGGTCATCGCCGCGCGGAAGCCCGCAAGGTGAGTACCGCCGTCGCGCTGTGGAATGTTGTTGGTGAAGCAGTAGATGTTTTCCTGGAAACCGTCGTTCCACTGCAGCGCCACTTCCACGCCAATACCGTCTTTTTCGGTGGAGAAATAGAAGATATTCGGGTGAATTGGCGTTTTGTTCTTGTTCAGATACTCAACAAACGCCTTGATACCGCCTTCGTAGTGGAAGTGGTCTTCTTTATTGTCGCGTTTGTCGCGCAGGCGAATAGAGACGCCGGAGTTCAGGAACGACAGTTCACGCAGGCGCTTCGCCAGGATGTCGTACTCGAATTCAGTGACGTTGGTGAAGGTTTCAAGGCTCGGCCAGAAACGCACCATGGTACCGGTTTTATCGGTATCACCGGTAACGGCCAGCGGGGCTTCAGGCACGCCGTGCTGATAGATCTGACGGTGAATTTTGCCTTCGCGCTGAATAACCAGCTCCAGCTTTTGCGACAGGGCGTTTACTACGGAAACGCCTACGCCGTGCAGGCCGCCGGAAACCTTATAGGAGTTATCATCGAACTTACCGCCTGCGTGCAGTACGGTCATGATCACTTCCGCAGCCGATACGCCCTCTTCCGGGTGAATACCGGTTGGGATGCCACGGCCGTCATCGGTAACGGAGACGGAGTTGTCCGCATGGATGGTGACCACGATGTCTTTACAGTGACCCGCGAGCGCTTCGTCGATAGCGTTATCTACCACCTCGAATACCATGTGGTGCAGACCGGTGCCGTCATCCGTGTCGCCGATATACATACCCGGGCGCTTACGCACCGCATCCAGCCCTTTCAGGACTTTGATACTGGAGGAGTCATAAGAATTCGACATCAACGTTTCTCGCTCATTTCAACTTGGGTTAATCCGTTATTTTACCCTTTTCCACGGTAAACATCTTCGAATTTTCGTCCGACATGTCCATAACGTGTTCAGCGCTAATGGCGCTGACGAAAACCTGCGACTGCGTGGCTTTTAAGCGGCTGGCAAGCAGCCCGCGCCGCGCGTCGTCAAGTTCCGAGGCAAAATCATCTATCAGGTACAGGCAGCGTCGTCCACTCTCGCGGGTGAGGAACTCCCCCTGCGCCAGGCGTAGCGCGCACATCAGGAGCTTGAGCTGCCCGCGCGACAGCGTGTCTTCCACCGGCGCACCGTCGGCACGAATGCGGAAATCCGCCTTGTGCGGGCCGTGCGCGGTGTAGGTCAACATCCGATCGCGCTCGAAGCTTCTCTCTAACACCTCGGCATAATCCGTCTCTTTCTCCCAGCCACGCTGGAAGGAGAAGGTGAGAGAGAACTCGGGTAAAAACTGTTTGCAGGTGTCGGCCATATCTTCGGCGATACCCGCGCTGTATTCGGCACGCCAGCGGCTTATCTGTTCCGCAAGGGGGATGAGTTCCATGTCCCACGGACGCAGCTGGGCGTAGCGCGTGACCTGGCGCAACGCGGCGTTACGCTGTTTAAGCAAACGCTTCAGGTTGCTCCAGGCGTTAAAGAAACCGGCTTCATTGTGAAAGCATCCCCAGTCAAGGAACGCTCTTCTGTATTTGGGGCCGCCGTTGAGTAAAGTAAACCCCTCGGGCGTAATCAGCTGCATTGGCATCAGCAACGCCAGCTCCGCCACCTTATGGCCGTCGGTGCTGTCGATACGCACCTTGCTATCGCCCTGCTTGTCTTTGGTCAGGCCGATGGCGGTTTCCCGCTCTGCGCCCTGCAAACGCCCGTGCAGAACAAAGGATTCCTGCTCGTGGCGAATGACGCGACCAATCTGCAAACTGCGAAACGCCCGGCCATGGCCGAGCGTATAGATGGCTTCCAGCACGCTGGTTTTGCCGCTGCCGTTCGCGCCAACCAGGAAGTTAAAGCCGGGGGATAAAGCGAGATCCGCGCTTTCGATATTGCGAAAGTCGCGGATCAACAGACGGGTGAGCGACATTACAGTCTCATTGGCATGACAACATAAGCCGCGCTTTGGCTGGCCGCATCTTCAATCTGTACGCTTGAAACGGAGTCGGTCAGCAGAATGCGCACATTCTCGCATTTCAGTGCATTGAGCACATCCAGCACGTAGCTGACGTTGAAGCCGATTTCCATCTCAGCCCCGGCGTAGGTGACGTCCAGAATCTCTTCTGCCTCTTCCTGCTCCGGGTTGTTGGCGGTGATTTTGATCTGGTTTTCACTCACGTACAGGCGCACGCCGCGGAATTTCTCGTTCGAGAGAATGGCCGCGCGGGCAAACGCCTGCTTGAGGCTATCGCAGCCCGCTTCCAGCGTTTTGTCCGGGTTCTTCGGCAATACGCGGCGATAATCCGGGAATCGGCCATCAACCAGCTTCGAAGTGAAGACAAAATCGCCCACGTGGGCACGGATATTATTGCTGCCAATCTGCACCCGCAGCGGCGTGTCACCGCCGTCGAGCATACGCATCAGTTCAATCACGCCTTTACGCGGCACGATCACCGAATGGTTCGGCAGCGAGTCGCCAATCGGCATGGAACAGACCGCCAGACGGTGGCCGTCGGTCGCCACGGTACGCAGCTCTTCACCTTCGGTTTCGAACAGCATGCCGTTTAAGTAGTAACGAACGTCCTGATGCGCCATGGAGAACTGCGTGGCTTCAATCAGACGCTTCATCGTCGCCTGCGGAAGAGTGAATTCTACTTCACTCTGCCAGTCGTCCAGGTTCGGGAAGTCCGCAGCGGGCAGCGTGGAGAGCGAGAAACGGCTGCGGCCAGAGCGCACCAGCATGCGGTCGCCCTCCAGCTGCACGGCGATTTCAGCGCCTTCAGGCAATCCGCGGCAAATATCAAAGAATTTACGTGCCGGAACCGTGGTCGCGCCCGCGTCGTGCGGCTGCGTCAACGTAACGCGCGCGATCATTTCCATTTCCAGATCTGTACCGGTCAGCGACAGCGTACCGTCGGCGACCTGAAGCAGCAGGTTTCCGAGAATAGGCAGCGTTGGGCGGCCGCCTAATGGGCCACTCACCTGTTGCAGCGGTTTTAATAAATGTTCACGTTCAACGGTAAATTTCATAGCGTCACGATGATAATGTTCTGATTAGATTGGAAAAATCTTCTTTTATGTCGTGGCTTTCTTCGCGTAACTGCTCAATCTTGCGACACGCGTGCAGCACGGTCGTATGGTCACGGCCACCAAACGCATCGCCGATTTCCGGCAGACTGTGGTTGGTTAACTCCTTTGCCAGCGCCATCGCCATCTGACGCGGACGCGCCACCGAGCGGGAACGACGTTTAGACAGTAAATCTGCCACTTTGATCTTGTAGTACTCAGCCACCGTCTTTTGAATATTGTCGATGGTGACCAGTTTTTCCTGCAATGCCAACAAATCGCGCAGCGCTTCACGCACAAAATCGATGGTGATCGCACGACCTGTGAAGTTGGCATTGGCGATAACGCGGTTCAGCGCCCCTTCCAGCTCACGCACGTTGGAGCGCAGGCGCTTGGCGATAAAGAACGCCACTTCACCCGGCAGGCGGATGTCGTTCTCATCGGCTTTCTTCATCAGGATCGCGACGCGGGTTTCCAGCTCCGGTGGCTCGATCGCCACGGTCAGGCCCCAGCCGAAGCGGGATTTCAGACGATCTTCAACGCCGTTGATCTCTTTAGGATAACGATCCGAGGTCAAAATGATCTGCTGATTACCTTCCAGCAGGGCGTTGAAGGTGTGGAAAAACTCTTCCTGCGATCGTTCTTTATTGGCAAAGAACTGGATGTCATCGATCAGCAGCGCGTCAACGGAACGGTAGTAGCGTTTAAACTCTTCGATCGCATTGTTTTGCAGGGCTTTTACCATGTCCTGAACGAAGCGCTCGGAGTGCATATACACCACTTTCGCATTCGGCTTACGCGCCATAATGCCGTTACCCACCGCGTGCAGCAGGTGGGTTTTACCGAGACCCGTGCCGCCATACAGGAACAGCGGGTTGTAAGCACCGCCGGGGTTATCGGCAACCTGACGGGCTGCCGCGCGCGCCAGCTGGTTCGACTTACCTTCAACGAAGTTATCGAACGTGTGTTTCACGTTAACGTTAGAGCGGTAGGTTGGCTCTGCGGGGGCAGGGACGTTATCCCAGCCCTGACGAGCAGGTGCAACGCGAGGCGCCGGAGCCGGAACAGCCTGAGCGGGCGCAGCCACATTCACGGTTTCACGTACGGTTTGGGTGACCGGCTTTGTGCCCACTTCAAAACGCAGCTGTGGGACATCTGACCCGCAAAAATCGTTCAGCAGGCCATTGATGTTATTAAGATACTTGTCTCTTACCCAATCGAGCACAAAACGGTTTGGCGCATACAAAGCCAGCGTGTTATCGCTCAGCTCCGCCTGCAACGGGCGGATCCACATACTGAATTCTGTGGCTGGTAACTCATCCTGCAATCGGGCAAGACACTGCTGCCAAAGCGAAAGTGACACGGCGGACTCCACTCGAACAATAAAAGAAAACTATTGAATATTCATGATTGTTGGCGCACATCGACATGACCCTGTGTAAAGGGGGACGTGCGAATTGCTATCTGCAATTTATCCTGACCAGGATCCTGGGATCCCGATCGGGACCGCGGATCATAGCGTAAACTGAGCCAGAGATCTTCTGTTTCTCACAGATTCTTCCCGATTTATCCACAGGAAGATCCGAAACCGGGTAAGTGTAAACGATCCTGGCGCGAGTGCCCCGCGATTTAGCCCGCATATTGGAAAATTTAATGAGCAGCGACAATTTATTGCTTAAATGATCTAACGAAGATCCGGGACGATCCTTGCGCTTTGTTGGCGAGGCCGTATAATCCTCGACCCGGCGCGTGATGCTCATCTTCCTGCGTCGTCCGTTGCTCATTTTCCACGCGAAATCGTGCGGAAATACGCGGGAAATAAGGAAAGAGAATTGACTCCGGAGTGTACAATTATTACAATCCGGCCTCTTTAATCACCCACGGCTTCGGCGTCCGTCATTCGAAACTCGGTCGGGCATCCGCAAAAGTCATGAATTTTTTCAAGTTTAGGTAGAAATCGCCATGAAACGCACTTTTCAACCGTCTGTACTGAAGCGCAACCGTTCTCACGGCTTCCGTGCTCGTATGGCTACTAAAAATGGTCGTCAGGTTCTGGCACGTCGTCGTGCTAAAGGCCGCGCTCGTCTGACCGTTTCCAAGTAATAAAGCTAACCCCTGAGTGGTTAAGCTAGCATTTCCCAGGGAGTTACGTTTGTTAACTCCCACTCATTTCACTTTCGTCTTCCAGCAGCCACAACGGGCTGGCACGCCGCAAATCACCATCCTCGGCCGCCAAAATTCGCTGGGGCATCCCCGCATCGGTCTCACAGTCGCTAAGAAAAACGTTAAGCGTGCGCATGAACGCAACCGGATTAAACGTCTGACGCGTGAAAGCTTCCGTTTACGTCAGCACGAACTGCCTTCTATGGATTTCGTGGTGGTGGCTAAAAAGGGGGTTGCCGACCTCGATAACCGTGCTCTCTCGGAAGCGTTGGAAAAATTATGGCGCCGCCACTGTCGCCTGGCTCACGGGTCCTGATAGCCCTCATTCGGGTCTATCAACGCCTGATTAGTCCGCTACTCGGGCCGCACTGCCGTTTCACACCAACATGCTCAAGCTACGGAATTGAGGCATTGCGCAGGTTTGGAGTGATAAAAGGCAGTTGGTTGACGGTGAAACGCGTATTAAAATGCCACCCTTTACACCCCGGTGGAGACGACCCCGTCCCCCCAGGACCTTTTGATACCAGAGAACACTAACGATGGATTCGCAACGCAATCTTCTTATCATCGCTTTGTTGTTCGTGTCTTTCATGATCTGGCAGGCATGGGAGCAGGATAAAAATCCTCAACCCCAGCAGCAGACCACGCAGACCACGACCACCGCAGCGGGTAGCGCCGCCGACCAGGGCGTACCGGCCAGTGGCCAGGGGAAACAGATTACGGTTAAGACCGATGTGCTTGAGCTGACTATCAACACCCGTGGTGGTGATGTTGAGCAGGCGCTGCTGTTGACCTACCCGAAAGAGCTGAAGTCTAACGAACCGTTCCAGTTACTGGAAACCACACCGGAGTTCCTGTATCAGGCGCAGAGCGGCCTGACCGGTCGTGATGGCCCGGATAACCCGGCTAACGGTGCGCGTCCACTGTATAACGTCGAGAACGACACCTTTGTACTGGCTGATGGCCAGAACGAACTCGTTATCCCGATGACCTACACCGACGCGGCAGGCAACACCTTCACCAAAACCTTCACCCTGAAACGCGGTGAGTATGCGGTGAACGTGGGCTACAGCGTACAGAACGCCGGTGCGAAACCGCTGGAACTGTCTACCTTCGGTCAGCTGAAGCAGTCCATCAATCTGCCGTCACACCGTGACACCGGAAGCAGCAACTTTGCGCTGCATACCTTCCGGGGCGCGGCGTACTCCACGCCTGATGCGAAGTACGAGAAATACAAATTCGACACCATTGCCGATAACGAAAACCTGAACGTCAGCTCCAAAGGCGGTTGGGTCGCAATGCTGCAGCAGTATTTCGCGACCGCGTGGATCCCGAATAACGACGGTACGAATAACTTCTACACCGCGAACCTGGGCAACGGTATTGCAGCCATCGGCTACAAATCACAGCCTGTTCTGGTTCAGCCGGGTCAAACCGGTAAGCTGGCAAGCACCCTGTGGGTCGGCCCGGAAATCCAGGACAAAATGGCTGCCGTCGCGCCGCACCTGGATCTGACCGTTGATTACGGCTGGTTGTGGTTCATCTCGCAGCCGCTGTTTAAGCTGCTGAAGTTCATCCACAGCTTCCTGGGTAACTGGGGCTTCTCCATCATCGTTATCACCTTCATCGTGCGTGGCATCATGTACCCGCTGACCAAAGCGCAGTACACCTCCATGGCGAAGATGCGCATGCTGCAGCCGAAGATTCAGGCGATGCGTGAGCGTCTGGGTGATGATAAACAGCGTCAGAGCCAGGAGATGATGGCCCTGTATAAGGCAGAGAAAGTGAACCCACTGGGTGGTTGCTTCCCGCTGCTGATTCAGATGCCAATCTTCCTTGCGCTTTACTACATGCTGATGGGTTCCGTTGAGCTGCGCCACGCGCCGTTCGCGCTGTGGATCCATGACCTGTCCGCACAGGACCCGTACTACATCCTGCCGATCCTGATGGGCGTGACGATGTTCTTCATCCAGAAGATGTCGCCGACCACCGTGACCGACCCGATGCAGCAGAAGATCATGACCTTTATGCCGGTCATCTTCACCGTGTTCTTCCTGTGGTTCCCGTCAGGTCTGGTGCTGTACTATATCGTCAGCAACCTGGTGACCATCATCCAGCAGCAGCTGATTTACCGTGGTCTGGAAAAACGTGGCCTGCATAGCCGCGAAAAGAAAAAGTCCTGATTCGGTAAGATAACGCTAAAATAAGGGCGGTCGATTGACCGCCTTTTTTATTTGTATTGAACGAGAGCAACCATGAGCCATAACGACACTATCGTCGCCCAGGCAACCCCACCGGGACGCGGTGGTGTAGGCATTCTGCGCATCTCCGGCCTGAAGGCGCGCGAGGTGGCAGAAGCGGTGCTGGGTAAATTGCCAAAGCCGCGCTACGCTGATTACCTGCCGTTTAAAGATGCCGACGGCACGCCGCTGGACCAGGGCATTGCGCTGTGGTTCCCCGGCCCGAACTCCTTTACCGGCGAAGACGTGCTGGAACTTCAGGGCCACGGCGGCCCGGTTATCCTCGACCTGCTGTTAAAACGTATTCTGACCCTGCCGGGCCTGCGCATTGCGAAGCCGGGCGAATTCTCCGAGCGTGCCTTCCTGAACGACAAGCTCGACCTGGCACAGGCCGAGGCGATTGCAGACCTGATCGACGCCAGCTCTGAACAGGCGGCCCGCTCCGCCCTGAACTCGCTGCAGGGCGCGTTTTCCGCACGTGTGAATCACCTTGTGGAAGCACTTACTCACCTGCGAATCTATGTCGAAGCAGCTATCGACTTCCCGGATGAGGAGATCGACTTCCTCTCTGACGGCAAAATCGAAGCCCAGCTAAACCAGGTGATGAACGATCTGGATGCCGTCCGCGCCGAAGCGCGTCAGGGCAGCCTGCTGCGTGAAGGGATGAAGGTCGTCATTGCTGGTCGCCCTAACGCCGGAAAATCGAGCCTGCTGAACGCCCTGGCGGGCCGTGAAGCGGCGATCGTCACCGACATAGCCGGGACCACCCGCGACGTGCTGCGCGAGCACATCCACATCGACGGGATGCCGCTGCACATTATCGACACCGCGGGCCTGCGTGATGCCAGCGACGAGGTTGAGCGCATCGGTATCGAGCGCGCCTGGCAGGAAATCGAGCAGGCCGACCGCGTGCTGTTTATGGTGGACGGCACCACGACCGACGCCGTTGACCCGGCGGAGATCTGGCCAGACTTTATCGCCCGTCTGCCGGCCAAACTGCCGATCACCGTAGTGCGCAACAAGGCAGACGTGACCGGCGAAACGCTGGGCATCAGCGATGTGAATGGTCACTCACTTATTCGCCTGTCGGCGCGGACCGGTGAAGGCGTGGACGACCTGCGTAATCATCTCAAGCAGAGCATGGGCTTTGATACCAGCATGGAAGGCGGCTTCCTGGCGCGTCGCCGTCACCTGCAGGCGCTGGAAGAGGCGGCACGCCATCTTGACCAGGGCAAAGCGCAGCTGATTGGTGCGTGGGCGGGTGAACTGCTGGCGGAAGAGCTGCGTCTGGCGCAGCAGAATCTGAGCGAGATCACCGGAGAGTTTACGTCGGACGATCTGCTGGGACGGATCTTTTCGAGCTTCTGTATTGGTAAGTAATTCCCGCTAATCAATGGTGATTTCCTCCTGGGAAATCACCATTGTCCAAATGGCAACTCGCTTTAACCCTTTTCACCCCCTATTCTGCATGCCTGCATTTATGGGGGGTTTATGGCGCGTTTTCTGTTTTGTAGTTTCGCATTAGTTCTGCTTTATCCGTCGGGTATTGATATGTATCTGGTGGGATTACCGCACATCGCCCGCGATCTGGGTGCCAGCGAAGCGCAGCTGCATATCGCGTTTTCGGCCTACCTCGCAGGAATGGCGTCGTCGATGGTCTTTGCCGGGAAGATCGCGGATAAGGCTGGCCGTCAGCCCGTCGCAATAACCGGAGCCATCATCTTTGCCCTGGCCTCTCTTCTCTGCTCACAGGCACAGAACAGCACCTTGTTCCTGGCAGGACGTTTCATCCAGGGCATTGGTGCCGGCGGCTGTTACGTGGTGGCGTTTGCTATTTTGCGCGACACCTTAAGCGCCCAGCGCCGTGCTAAAGTGCTCTCCATGCTGAACGGGATAACCTGCATCATTCCGGTCCTGGCACCGGTTGTAGGCTATCTGATCATGCTGAAATTCCCGTGGCAGAGCCTGTTCTGGACCATGGCTGCCATGGGCGCCCTGGTCTTTGTGCTGTCGATCGCCGTACTGAAAGAGACCCATCCGGGCTCGCAGAATCCCAGCCATACCGCGACCATTCATCCGGCAGAGAAACTTCTCAATCGCTTTTTCCTCAGCCGTCTGGCCGTAACCACGTTAAGCGTGGCGGTGATCCTGACGTATGTAAACGTTTCCCCGGTGTTGCTGATGGAGACCATGGGTTTCGATCGCGGTGAGTATTCAACGGTGATGGCATTAACCGCCATGGTCAGTATGGCCGTCTCATTTTCTACCCCCTTCGCGCTGAATATCTTCCGCCAGCGCACGCTGATGCTGACCTCGCAGGTACTGTTTCTCGCCGCAGGTGTGGTTCTGGCAACCACCAGCTCTCATGCGCTGATGCTGGTGGGCATTACGCTCATCTGTGCCGGGTTCTCGGTTGGCTTTGGCGTGGCGATGAGTCAGGCGCTCGGCCCGTTCTCGCTGCGGGCAGGCGTGGCAAGCTCGGTGCTGGGGATTGCGCAGGTCTGCGGTTCGTCTCTGTGGATATGGCTGGCGGCAGTCATCGGACTTAACGCGCTCAATATGCTGATCGGGATTCTGATTGGCTGTAGCATAGTCTGCATCACCTTACTTATGGTCATCCAGCCCGCGGCACAGTATGAAGAAGCCCATCAGCAGTCTCGATCTTAACCTGTTGCTTTGCCTGCAGCTTTTGCTGCAGGAGCGCAGCGTCACCAAAGCCGCGAAGCGGATGAACGTGACGCCGTCGGCAGTGAGTAAATCGCTGGCCAGGCTGCGCGACTGGTTTGACGACCCGCTGTTTGTCAAAACGCCGTTAGGGCTGCTGCCTACGCCGCTGACGGTCAGCCTGGAGCAGGATTTGGCCGACTGGATGCAGATCGGCAACCAGATCCTCGATAAATCTCACCATGATTCGCCTGGCGGGCTGACGTTTGTGCTGGCCGCCGAAACGCCGCTGATGCTCATCCGCTTTAACGCCCTGCTTGAGCTGGTGAACCAGCGTTATCCGCAGGCGACGGTGAAGATGCGTCACTGGGATTACGACTCGCTGGACGCCATTACGCGCGGGGAAGTGGACGTTGGCTTCACCGGTCGCGAAACCCACCCGCGCTCGCGTGAACTGCTGAAGCTGATGCCGTGGTTTATCGACTACGAAATCCTGTTTAGCGACCGTCCATACGTCTATTTGCGTGAGGACCACCCCGCTCTGCAGGAGGAGTGGAATCTGGAGACCTTCCTGCGCTATCCCCATATCAGTATCTTCTGGGAACGGAGCGACACCTGGGCGCTGGATGAGGTGCTAAAAGAGATGGGGCGGGAGAGAAACATTGCCATGTGTTTGCCGGGCTTTGAGCAGTCGATGTTTATGGCGGCGCAGCCCGGTCATAACTATATCGCCACGGCTCCCCACTACTGTCGCCACTACAATGAACTCCACCAGCGGAAGCTGATCGCGCTTCCTATTCCCATTGACGAAGCGCAGGCTGAAAAGCTGACCGTTCCCTTCACGCTGATCTGGCATAAACGGAACAGCCATAATCCGAAAATCCTCTGGCTGCGGGAGACCATCAAGGCGTTGTACGGTGGCAGCGATCCAATTTTTGCCTAAGAAAATGTAAAGTTCGGCCTTCAGGCTTCTCTTACTCCGATTTACTGATTAAAACAGGAGTCAAGTTAAGCGATAATCATGTAACCGTTTAACCGATTACGACCATTATCAAGGAGCGAAAAATGGCAACGCACTTTGCAAGAGGGATACTTACAGAAGGACGTCTCGTATCGGCCAGACTCTCTTCAGCCTGTCACAGTGAGGCGCTCAAACTCCCCGAACACCGCAGGACGCGGTTTTTAGCCTCGAGAGCACTTCTCGCAGAACTGCTGTTTATGCTGTACGGCACCAGCGAACTGCCGGAGATCGTCACGCAACCAGAAGGCCGCCCGGTCTTTGCTGACCCGGAACTCCCCCGTTTTTCCATTGCCTATACGGGCAATATCATTGGCGTGGCGCTGACCACCGAAGGGGATTGCGGGCTGGATATGGAGCTTCAGCGTGCGACGCGGAGCTTCCACGGCGCAAGCCCGCACGATGACTACCCGCTCTCCAGTAATGAGAAGCTGTGGGTACGCAACCAGAACGACTCCGTCGAGGCCAGAGCCCAGCTCATCACCCTGCGCCAGAGTATTCGCAAGCTCTGCGGATGCGCTTCAGACGACGCCAGTCTGTTGCAATTGTTGCCTGGCTCCGGACGCCTGCGTGCCGCTAAAGCCACGCTTGTAGAGGCGCTCAGCGATGCAGAAGATGTGTTGATATGGTCTGTTGCAGTTAGCCCAGCCATCGAACGGCTAAAGATTTGGGAATTTGACAGTAAAGAGGGATGGAATAGCCTTCCGGATGTGCCCGAGCGCGCCAACGAGCCCGCCGCACGCCTGATGCGTTTAACCAGTTTACCGGCAGAAAAAGCATTTACCCATAGCTGATCCAATCAGGGTCATCATGATGAAACAGGAGTAATCATGTCTGATACGTTGAAAGTAGTTACGTTACTGGGAAGCCTGCGCAAAGGTTCATTTAACGGAATGGTTGCCCGCACGCTGCCGCAGTTGGCCCCGGCAGGTATGGAAATTAGCGCCCTGCCATCTATTGGCGATATCCCGCTGTATGATGCAGATGTCCAGCAGGAAGAGGGGTTCCCGCAGAGCGTGGAGGCGATAGCCGAGCAGATCCGCCAGGCCGACGGTGTGGTCATTGTCACGCCGGAGTATAACTACTCGGTTCCGGGTGGCCTGAAGAACGCGATTGACTGGTTATCCCGTTTACCGGAGCAGCCGCTGTCTGGCAAACCGGTGCTGATCCAGACCAGCTCAATGGGCGCGATTGGTGGCGCACGCTGCCAGTATCACCTGCGTCAGATCCTGGTGTTCCTGGATGCGATGGTGATGAACAAGCCGGAATTTATGGGCGGTGTGATTCAAAACAAGGTTGACCCGCAGACGGGTGAAGTGGTGGATCAGAGCACGCGTGACCATCTCTCTGGCCAGCTGACCGCGTTTGGGGATTATATTAAGCGGGTGAAGGCGTAAGCCGGAGCGGCCTGATGCCCTCACCCTGGCCCTCTCCCACGTGGAGAGGGAACAAACCTGTTTATTTCGCGTCAATAAACACAATCTTCAACACAAACAGCACCGCAACGATAATCACGCACGGGCTGAGTTCGCGGAAGCGGCCGGTACCGATCTTCATCACACAGTAAGAGATAAAGCCCAGCGCGATACCTTCGGTGATCGAGAAGCTGAACGGCATCATCACGGCAGTAATAAAGGCCGGCACCGCTTCGGTTAAATCTTCCCACTTCACGCGCGCCAGGCTCGAGGTCATCAGCACGCCCACGTAAATCAGCGCGCCGGCAGCCGCATACGGTGGAACCATACCCGCCAGCGGAGAGAGGAAGATCACCAGCAGGAACAGGATACCCACCACCACCGCCGTCAGGCCGGTACGGCCACCCACGGACACGCCGGAAGAGGATTCAATGTAAGCGGTAACAGATGAGGTGCCAATGAAAGAACCCGCCACGGAAGAGATGCTGTCCACATACAGCGCCTGCTTCATGCGCGGGAATTTGCCTTTCTCGTCAGCCAGACCCGCTTTGTCCGTCACGCCAATCAGCGTACCGGAGGAGTCAAACAGGTTGACCAGCATGAAGGAGAAGATCACGCCCGCCAGGCCCAGGTTCAGGGAACCCGCCAGGTCAACGTGACCAATCACGGTAGAGACGCTCGGCGGCGCAGAGACAATACCGCTGTAATGCACGTCACCCAGCATCCAGCCCAGCAGCGTGGTCACGATGATAGAGACCAGCACCGCAGCGTGGATGTTGCGCGACGCCAGGATCGCGATGATGAAGAAGCCCAGCACGCCCAGCAGCACGCTGTGCGAGGTCAGGTTACCGATGCTCACCAGCGTTTCCGGGTTCGCCACGATCACACCGGCGTTTTTCAGCCCCATCATGCCGATGAACAGACCGATACCGCTGGTGATACCCACGCGCAGGCTCACCGGGATATTGGCAATCATCCAGTAGCGGACGCGGAAGATGGTCAGCAGCAGCAGGCCGACCGCACCCCAGAAGATAGCGCCCATACCAACCTGCCACGGCAGGCCCATCGCCTGAACCACCACGAACGCGAAGAACGCATTCAGGCCCATAGCGGGTGCCAGCGCCACGGGCAGGTTAGCGAAAACGCCCATCAGGATGCTGCCAAGGGCCGCGATCAGACAGGTGGTAACAAAGACGGCGCTGGTGTCCATGCCAGCGACGCCCAGAATTTGCGGGTTCACAAAAACGATATAGACCATCGTCAGGAAGGTGGTGAAACCGGCGATCACTTCGGTGCGTGCCGTTGTGCCGTGCTCGCGCAGTTTGAATACGCGCTCAAGCAGACCCTGACCAGATGTCTGGGTTGTGTGTTGTTGACTCATCATCAATTTCCGAACAAGGAGGGAAAATTCGTCGCTATCCTATACCAAAATGCGACAATAGTGGCGGTTACGAGATACTTTTTTCATTGATTATGCTTATACGGCAACGATTGCGTCTCGTAAATCTGTCGTACGTAAACGTTAAACTTGTTAAAAGGGAAGGGCATGTCCGGAATTGAAGCGGTATTTTTCGACTGTGACGGTACGCTGGTCGACAGTGAGGTCATTTGTTCCCGCGCGTATGTCGCCATGTTCCAGGAATTTGGCATTACGCTCGATCTCGAAGAGGTGTTCAAACGCTTTAAGGGCGTGAAGCTGTACGAGATCATCGACATCATTAACGAAGAGCACGGGGTGGATCTGGCGAAAGCGGAGCTGGAACCAGTGTACCGCGCCGAGGTCGCACGCCTCTTCGACTCAGAACTGGACGTTATTGCCGGGGCTAACGCGCTGCTGGATGCGATGACGGTGCCAATCTGCGTAGTTTCCAACGGTCCGGTCAGCAAAATGCAGCATTCACTGGGCAAGCTTGAAATGCTGCACCACTTTCCGGAAAAACTGTTCAGCGGCTACGATATTCAGCGCTGGAAGCCCGATCCGGCCCTGATGTTCCACGCGGCGAAAGCGATGAACGTCAACGTGGAGAACTGCATTCTGGTGGATGACTCGCCTGCGGGTGCCCAGTCGGGGATTGATGCAGGGATGGAGGTTTTTTACTTCTGTGCCGATCCGCACAACAAGCCGATCGATCATCCAAAAGTGACGACCTTTACCGATCTGGCGCAATTGCCAGAGTTGTGGAAGGCACGCGGGTGGGATATTACGCGTTAAGCTAACGTAGGGCGGGTAAGCGCCAGCGCCACCCGCCACAACCATCACTCTTTCGGATCTTTACCCGCCAGCAGCTTGTCCAGCTCGTCGCCGCCCACGTGACGGAAGTCCTGTCCCTTCACGAAGTAGAAAATATATTCGCAAATGTTCTGGCAGCGGTCGCCGATACGCTCGATTGAGCGCGCGCAGAACAGGGCCGTCAGCACGCTTGGGATGGTACGGGAATCTTCCATCATGTAGGTCATCAGCTGACGCACAATGCCTTCATACTCCTGGTCGACTTTCTTGTCTTCACGGTAGATACGCACCGCTTCGTCCAGATCCATACGCGCAAAGGCATCCAGCACGTCGTGCAGCATCTGCACAGTGTGGCGGCCCAGCGACTCCAGGCTCACCAGCAGCGGCTGATGCTGCTGGGAAAACTTCTCCAGCGCGGTGCGGCAGATTTTATCCGCCACGTCACCAATACGTTCCAGCTCGGCGATGGTTTTAATGATCGCCATTACCAGACGCAGGTCGCTCGCGGTCGGCTGACGCTTGGCGATAATACGCACGCAGGCTTCATCGATCGCCACTTCCATCATGTTGACGTTATGGTCGCCTTCGATGACGCGCTTCGCCAGCTCGCTGTCCTGGTTATGCATTGCCGTAATCGCATCAGAAAGCTGCTGCTCGACCATGCCACCCATGGTCATCACCTGCGTGCGAATACTTTCCAGCTCTGCGTTGAACTGGCCTGAAATGTGTTTATTAAGATTGAGGTTGTCCATGGTTTCTCCACATGCACTAAGGCAAATCAACCGTAGCGGCCAGTAATATAATCTTCGGTTTGTTTCTTCGCGGGCCGGGTGAACAGCGCGTCCGTATCGCTGAACTCAATCAACTCGCCCAGGTACATAAACGCCGTGTGATCTGAGCAACGCGCAGCCTGCTGCATGTTGTGGGTCACGATAACCACGGTGTAATCCTGCTTCAGCTCGGTGATCAGCTCTTCAATACGGCCGGTTGAGATCGGGTCCAGCGCTGAACATGGTTCATCCAGCAGCAAGACTTCCGGGCGAATGGCGATACCGCGCGCAATGCACAGACGCTGCTGTTGACCACCGGAGAGAGAGTACCCGCTCTGATGAAGTTTATCTTTGGTTTCGTTCCATAATGCGGCCTTGGTCAATGCCCACTGCACGCGCTCGTCCATGTCCGCACGGGAGAGCTTCTCAAACAGGCGAACGCCAAACGCGATGTTGTCATAGATGGACATCGGGAACGGCGTCGGTTTCTGGAACACCATCCCCACTTTAGCGCGCAGCAGGGCGATATCCTGGGCCTGGGTCAGAATGTTTTCGCCATCCAGGATAATTTCACCTTCAGCGCGCTGCTCCGGATAGAGCGAATACATTTTGTTAAAGGTACGCAGCAGCGTGGACTTGCCACAGCCAGACGGACCGATGAATGCCGTGACCTGGTTCTTCGCGATATCCAGGTTGATGTTCTTCAGGGCATGGAATTTGCCGTAGTAGAAGTTCAAATCACGAACCTGAATCTTACCCGGGGCAGTATCAACCATACTCATTGACTCATTTCCTCATTCGGCGCCGCGAGCTGCCGCGCCGTAAAAAATTAACCGTGTTTCTTCTTCGCGAAAATGACGCGCGCCAGAATGTTCAGCAACAGTACGCAAAGGGTGATGATCAGCACCCCGGCCCAGGCCAGCTGCTGCCATTCCGCGAATGGGCTCATCGCAAATTTAAAGATCGTCACCGGCAGGTTGGCGATCGGCTGCATCATGTCCGTGCTCCAGAACTGGTTGGAGAGGGCAGTAAACAGCAGCGGTGCCGTTTCACCAGCAATACGGGCGATAGCCAGCAGGATGCCGGTCATGATCCCGGAGACCGACGCTTTGAGGGTGATCGCAGAAATCATTTTCCATTTCGGCGTACCCAGCGCGTAAGCTGCTTCACGCAGGCTATCCGGCACCAGTTTCAGCATGTTTTCGGTGGTACGAATGACGATAGGCACCTGCAGCAGCGCCAGCGCAATTACGCCCGCCCAGCCGGAGAAGTGTTCCATTTGCGCGACTACAATGGTGTAAACAAACAGGCCCACGACAATCGACGGAGCGGAAAGCAGGATGTCGTTAATGAAGCGAATCACCTCTGCCAGCCAGGATTTACGCCCGTACTCGGCCAGGTAGATGCCGGCCATGATGCCCAGCGGCGTACCGAAAACGGTCGCCCACAGGATCAGCAGGCCGCTGCCCGCCAGGGCGTTCGCCAGACCACCACCCGCCGTATTTGGCGGCGGCGTCATCTCGGTGAACAGCGCCAGAGACATTCCATCAATACCACGGGTGATGGTGGACATCAGGATCCAGATCAGCCAGAACAGGCCGAATGCCATCGTTGCCATGGAAAGCGTCAGCGCAATGCGGTTTTTAAAACGACGCTTCGCCTGCATTTTGCGGCGAGATTCGGCAAGCTGGGCGGTGCTTTGCATTTCGAGAGTTGCCATCAGCGTGCCCCCTCATTTTTCGCGAGACGCAGGATCATCAGCTTGGAAATCGCCAGAACAATGAAGGTGATAACGAACAGAATCAGCCCCAGTTCCATCAGCGCTGCGACGTGAAGCCCGGATTCCGCTTCGGCAAATTCGTTTGCCAGCGCGGAGGTAATACTGTTACCCGGCATATAGAGTGAAGCGCTGTCGAGCTGGTAGGTGTTACCGATGATAAAGGTGACCGCCATAGTTTCACCCAGCGCGCGACCTAAGCCCAGCATTACGCCGCCGATCACCCCATTTTTGGTGAACGGAAGGACTATGCGCCAGATAACTTCCCAGGTGGTACAGCCGATGCCGTAGGCCGACTCTTTCATCATCACCGGGGTTTGTTCGAAGACATCGCGCATTACCGCCGCAATGTACGGAATAATCATGATGGCGAGGATCACACCTGCCGCCAGAATACCGATACCGAATGCCGGGCCAGAGAACAGGGCTCCCACAAACGGAACGGCGGAGAGAACATTACCTACCGGCTCCTGGAAGTA
This sequence comes from Enterobacter cloacae complex sp. I3, assembly GCF_014896175.1. NCBI lineage: Bacteria > Pseudomonadati > Pseudomonadota > Gammaproteobacteria > Enterobacterales > Enterobacteriaceae > Enterobacter > Enterobacter cloacae complex sp. I3. The sequence goes on along the minus strand of NZ_JADBQZ010000014.1, from coordinate 37,062 downwards.
CGTGGCAAACAGCGGCGCAAAGATAAACAGGCCCCACATGCCGTATACGATACTTGGGATGGCCGCCAGCAGTTCGATGGCAATACCCAGCGGGCGACGCAGCCAGCCCGGCGCCAGTTCCGTCAGGAACAGCGCAATACCGAAGCTTACCGGAACCGCAATCAGCAGGGCGATGAACGAGGTCACCAGCGTGCCGTAAATCGGCACCAGCGCACCGTAGATATCGTTCGGCGCGTCCCACTCTTTGGTCCACAGGAAGGAGAAACCGAATTTCTGAATGCTCGGCCAGGAGGAGAAAATCAGAGACACGATAATGCCGCCCAGCAGCAATAGCACAATCAGCGCAGCCAGTTTGACCAGCGCGCCGAAAATCATGTCACCTTTTTTACCCGGAGGGTTAAATGCAGGCTTGGTTGCAGCCATAAATCACTCTTCTGTTAAACGCGTTTACGAAATCGGCGGGTAAGCGCAAGCGCCACCCGCCATTTTCGTCAGAATGCTAAATTAATACAATGCTTTACCGCTGCTGTCTTTCACGTTGGTTTTCCATGCAGCACGAATCTGCTCAACCACGCTGTCTGGCAGGCTGGCGTAATCCAGGTCGTTAGCCTGTTTGCCGCCGTTTTTGTATGCCCAGTCAAAGAACTTCAGCACTTCAGTACCTTGCTCTGGTTTCTTCTGATCTTTGTGAATCAGAATGAACGTTGTAGAAGTGATTGGCCACGCGTTGTCGCCTTTCTGGTTAGTCAGATCCTGTGCGAAGGATTTGCTCCAGTCAGCGCCTTTCGCGGCGTTAGCGAAGTTCTCTTCGGTTGGGCTAACCGGTTTGCCGTCAGCAGAAACCAGTTTGGTGTAAGCCAGGTTGTTCTGCTTAGCGTAAGCGTATTCTACGTAACCGATAGAGCCCGGCAGACGCTGTACGAAGGCAGCGATGCCGTCGTTACCTTTACCGCCCAAGCCGGTTGGCCAGTTAACGGTAGAGCCGGAGCCGACTTTCGATTTCCACTCTTCGTTCACTTTTGCCAGGTAGCTGGTGAACACGAAGGAGGTACCAGAGCCGTCAGCACGGCGAACCACAGCGATGTTCTGCGAAGGCAGCTTAACGCCCGGGTTCAGCTTAGTGATGGCTTCGTCATCCCATTTTTTGATTTTGCCCAGGTAGATGTCGCCCAGGGTTTTGCCGTCCAGCACCAGCTCGCCTGATTTCAGGCCAGGGATGTTAACGGCCAGCACAACACCGCCGATCACGGTCGGGAACTGGAACAGGCCTTCCTGATTCAGTTTTTCATCAGACAGCGGAGCGTCGGATGCGCCGAAATCAACGGTATTCGCGGTAATTTGTTTTACGCCACCGGAGGAGCCGATACCCTGATAGTTAACCTTGTTACCGGTTTCTTTCTGGTAGGTATCCGCCCATTTGGCATACACCGGCGCAGGGAAGGTTGCACCAGCGCCAGTCAGGCTTGCTGCTGCAAAAGCAGAGAAAGCGCTCAGAGATAAGGTCGCGGCGACAACAGTTGCGACAGTGGTACGCATAACTTTCATAATGTCTCCTGCAAGGATTTCGTAAATCATTGTTTAAGTGGCTACGATGAGCAAAATAGGACAAACAGGTGACAGATAAATGTACGAAATATGACAGTTTTATGACAATCAACGTGTTTGAGTTAAGGTAATGATTTTAATACAAATAAAATCATATCCCTGTCATGATAATGTCACACTGAGATGCGTTAAGCCTGGTTCAAAGATGTGAATATGACAACGGCTGTCATAAACAGCCGTTGTTATTAATTTTGAATTTCGAGGGTCAGGGTTGCCCAGGCTTCAAAGGCGCCGGGCTTCGGAATACTCCCCGTCGCGCTGGCCGGGGCAGCAGAGAAGGTGAGCGAGTTAACTTCGGCGCCCCCCTGGTTGGCTCCCATATCCATCTCCATGCTCCCCCCATTGACGTTGACGACGCGGTCCCATTTATCATAAATAACGATCCCTACGTCATCATTGCCGTTCACTTTCATCATCGTGGCGTCAGCGTCAACGGGATCGGCATGGAAAGCGGATCGGACGATGTTCTCATCCAGCATGCCGGTACATTTCACCTGTATCATCTTGCGGATTTTGCGGCTACCGACCGCCTCGCCTTTGGTGGCGGAAAACGCGCTGGCGGGAATTTTTCCAAAATCAATTTCCAGCGACTGACCCGGCGCGATCTCGCAGTTTTGCGGTACCACGATGTCTCCGGCAATTTTTATTTCGGCGAGCTTCTCGGTACTTGCCAGAGAGGACGCTTCATCGATACCGCCATAGAGCGTGGCAATCGTCGTACCCGGAACGGTAACTTTTCCAATAAAGGGCTTGTCGATTAAAAACGATAATTTTACCTGAGAACCGGTATCAAGCGTTGCCTCTGAGCCTTCTTCACCGGAGGCATAGCAGTAAAGACCGGATGTCACCCGGTTGGGCTCGGCCTCAAAGGGAACGGGAAGGTAGTCGCGTCCCAACACGTGAATAGAGGACGCAATGCTGAGCTGGTCGTTCAACCTGTAGTAGGTATACCCGTTTTTTACGGTATCAACGCTTAAGGGCGAACGCGCGGTGAAGTAGATGCTACGAAAAGTGGTGGTGAAATGGGTCAGGCAGTTACATCCCAGTTTATACCGGGAAGGCGATTGCAGGGTCGTCAGATCGCGCACCTCGGTTCCCGCCTGATTTTTATCTGCCGGTATCTCTGCCCCGTTAAGATTAAGGTTGAAAATATAGGTGCCGCCGATGGCGAAACACACCCCGCCTTCTGTCGTCGCGGCGTGGGAAAAAGGGGTAAAAAGCAGCATGGCGACTGCTATAAAAGTGATACGTCGTTTCATCTCATTTCCCTATTGGCACACGACCGCTGTTTGAACCAGTTCAACACCCGTTGGTTTGGGGAACTGATAATGGACCTTGCAAGGTTTTGTCTTTTCACTCCCCCACTTCAGCGTGAACGTTCCCTCTTCCGGCATGCCCGAAAGATAGAGTTCGCCATTCTCGCCGGTAATGCCCGACACGCTGCCCGTCGCCAGTTCGGCAGACGCCACTGCGCCAAAGGGAACCGGTTTGCCGTTGGCCTGTGTGACCTCAAAGAGCACGCGATAGCCAACGTGGGTGATAAATTCCGCCCGCACCACCGCACCTCGCGTGGGGATGACGTTAAGCACGCTGTTCTCCAGCTCGACGTTCGCTTTTTCAAAATAGCCGCTCTCAATTTCCACACGGTTTTCATCGTAAGCGTTAAGCTGCGTTTGAACGGTGTAGCCTCGCCAGTCGGTTGCCGTACCGGTGCCGTTTTCCATTGCCAGACCGGCTGCACCGGGTGCTTTAATCAGCGCCACGGTTTCGCCCATCTCCTGCGAGAACGTCACTCCATCGCCATGCAGCAGGATCCCGCCGCGCGCGCCGTAGTTGAGCCGCTGGCTGTCCTGGTTGTAGTCATAGCTGCCGTTAACCGAACCATAGGTTCCGTCATATCCCACCCCCGCGCTGCTGCTGTACACACTGTCATCCGCATCCCAGGACTGCTGGAGGTTCCAGGAGAGATTACGGTTATCAAGCGCCGTACCGTTCAGGCCAAGCTGGTGCATTCCTTTTCCGCTGTTGTTCTGCGTGAGGCCGTAGCTCACATAGCTGTCCGGCAGCAATGCTGACAGCGGCACGGAGAACGACAGCATAAAAACCTGTTCGCTTTCTCGATCGTCGCTATCTGTATACTCAGCGCTCTGCGCCGTGGTGATGGAATCGCTGTAGTTCCAGGAGAGGTTCCAGGAAAGCGACCGCCAGACATTGCTGTAGCCAAGCTGAACCAGGCGTTCAACTTCGTCGGTTTTCCAGTACTGCTGGCGGCTCAGCGTGAGATAAATGTTCCCCATGCCATCGCCGAAATTCTGCGTCCAGGTCCCTTCAAGCCGGCTGCGTCGGTTGCCCGTTACCCAGAAATCGCGCTGACTGTTCTGGCGTGACGCCCATTCATTGAGGGTGTAGTAGCCCTGTGTTGAGTAGCGATACCCCACCAGCCTCAGCGTGGTATCCGTCTCATCAAACCGTTTCGAATAGAGAAAACGCCAGGACTGGCCGGACTCCTCTGAGTCCTCGTCCGTAAACTGCGCGCGTGCCTGGGTGATATCGACGGAAAACGCGCCAACTGCCCCCATATCTTTGCCGACCCCCACCGCTGCCGAGCGATACGCTTCCGCGGCCTGCACGCCACCGTAAACCGTTATCCCGGCAGGAAAGCCGTGCAGAATCTGCGCCTGAAAAACGTTGGGCTGGAATTCGCTTTGATCGCGCAGTTCACCCGCGCTGATATCGACGTCGGTCTGATCTTCACGCTTGAGGATGGCCAGCGAGGCGTAGGGCTGCGTGAAGTGTTGCTCACTGCCGTCTTCTTCTTTGATGGTCACGTCCAGGTCGCCGCCGGAGCTGGTGGTGTTTAAATCTTTTAGCGCAAATGGCCCCTGCGGCACGGCAGATTGGTAAATGATGTAGCCGTTCTGCCGAATAATCACCGTCGCATTGCTTTTCGCTACGCCCCGAACGACCGGCGCAAAACCCGTCAGGCTGGAAGGAAGCATTTCATCATCGGTATACAGGCGCACGCCGCGCACCTGGGTACTGTCGAAGACATCGCTCGCGGTCCAGGTATCACCCAGCATGATCTGGCTGCGTAACGTCGCGAGGTTTCGCTGCACATAGGTGCTGATGGAATGGTAATCCGAATGACCGTCAATGATGTTTAGCGTGCTGTAATTGCGTAAACGCCACGCGCCAATGTTCGCCCCGTTTCGCAGGTTCAGATAGTAGAAATCGCTATTGTCGTCATCATCAGACTGCAACGTGCTGGAGCCGGAAAAGTCATAGTTCATCATCAACGCATTAATACCTTCATCCCAGCGGGCAGGATTGATGGTGCCGCGGGCGGTGGTATCAATGTAAATCTGCGGCAGCGTGACGTTGAGCAGCAGCTTATCGGTATCGAACGTCCATGTGGCGCCAGGGATCAGCGGGGTAGGGTCCACACAGGCGTTTTCGTCCAGGCGATCCAGCGAACCGATCGCCGCCACCTTAGCCCCGAGCTCCGCAAGCACCGTCCTGACGTGCTTAAAACAGGGATGCAGCCTATCGCCAGCCTTATCTTCAATAAAGGTGACCTCCCGGCTACCGATAAACTCATCGTTAACATGAATATCAACCTTATAAGAGCCCGCAGGTAACGTATTGGCGCGGTTAAACTGGTGGATATCAACATCCACCGGATGGTCAATTTCAAGAAGCGCAGGGTTAAAGATATCTTTTGCCAGCGTCACGCCTGAAAAGCCGAGAGATACCCCCGAGGCCAGCGCAATGAAAAAACGGAAACACCCCATATCAAACATCCCTATGTTTACAGCGTGACGTGAATTTCCTGACTGATTGCCCCAAAATCGTTAACGAAACGCCAGACCAGCGCGCGGCCGTTAATGCCATCCGGAAGCGGCAAACGCACGGTGTCAAAAGGGGGAATAATATTTAACGTAACGTCTTTACCATCGACGGTAACATTCATAACGTTAATATGTAGCGGGCTCGGATTTTCAATCACGAGCTGCCGGTTTTGAACACGCCATTTAACCTTCGCCGCAGCCCGTTCAGGCGTGATATTCAGGGTCGCCGGACGCCAAAAAAGTTTTATCCGCGTCTTAATCGCAATTTCGAGCGAATTGGGGTTTGAACTGGACGGCGGAATATTTTTGATGTTGAGCCAGAACAGCGATTCCCGATCGTGAGGCAGTTCGCCCTTCACTTTCATGATGCGCAATACTTTCTCCTGCCCGGCCTCCAGCCTTGAAACCGGCGGAATAACGGTAAAAGGAGGTTTATTCGACGCTGTATCGCCTTTAAAAGGATCGACCCACGTCTGTATGAGATAAGGCGTGGTCGCTTCGTTATTTTTTATGCTAATTGTCGCATCGGATTTATCGCTACTATAAACAACGCGGGTTCCGCCAATAATGACGCCAGCCGTCGACAAGGGTGTTAAAAATGAAAAAGAGAGCATGATGAACAGAGTCAACAAACGCCGTAAATACATCAGTTATCCTCACATCCTGTGGAGGAGCCTGCAAAAGGATAAAACAGGCTCCTGGCGAACAGCTGAAGATTATTTCAGGTATTCAATGGTGAACTGGGAATCCGCGTTCGCTGTACCCGGCGTAACCGTAGCCAGCGTCTGCACAAACTTCGCTTTAAAGCCCATGTCCGCTTTGCCGTCGGTGATAGCAACATAATTTGAATTGTTATACAGCGGGATCGCCGTATCATCGTTCAGGTTGAAGAGCTTGATTGCAACGCCGGTAGCCGTAACGGCTTCACCTTCGCCGGTGTAAATACCGTCAGTATCCGCTTCACCGTTAACAGGCGTGCCAATAGACAAATATCCTTTGCCGATGGTGTCTTTATCTTCTGTTCCGTCAAAACGAACTGCTGCCTGAGTATAGGTTGCAGGGCATTTCTCCAGTTTAATATGGAAATCTTTTACTGACGCCGTTGAGTCAATGCCGGAGAACGTCGTTTTGGCAACGCGGCCGATATTCACCGTCTGATCGGCGGTATCAGGCGTAACTTCACACGTTGAATCAATAACCTCTCCGCGGAAATGAACCGTACCATCCGCAGCAAATGATTGTCCTGCCATTAAGGCCGATGCGAGTGCAATCGCCACCGTAATTCCATTATTTTTCATGATAACTCCATTAATTAAATCAATATTGCGTTTATCATAAAGACAACGCCATCCCAAATGCGATGAATAATATTCTTCGGGAAGAATGATCTTCAAGGGGGGAGTTTAAATTAATGGAATAATGACGAACCAGAGCTGGAATAATAATAGAGAAAAACAAATATAATATTATTTTTGCTTTATCATTAAAATTCCTTTTCAGTATACACATAAAAAGGGCACATATTTTATAAACAAACCATTTTTAGGATTCCGTTAATAAAAGCTGATCGTTTAGTGATCAAAATAGAAAATACTAATGCTCAGAAGCAATCTCGTTCATTATTCACACAATAAAGTAACGAAATGCGTCAGAATAAGATGATTGATAGCAAAGAGAAAGCTGATGAGAAAAAAGTAAGGAAAAAATGGCTACACGTCGTGTAGCCATTAACAGAAGGGATTATTCTACGGTGACCGATTTCGCCAGGTTACGCGGCTGGTCAACGTCGGTGCCTTTGATCAGCGCCACGTGGTAAGCCAGCAGCTGCAGCGGAACGGTGTAGAAGATCGGTGCAATCACCTCTTCCACATGCGGCATCTCGATGATGTGCATGTTGTCGCTGCTGGCGAAACCGGCATCTTTATCAGCGAAGACGTACAGCACGCCGCCGCGGGCGCGTACCTCTTCGATGTTGGATTTCAGTTTTTCCAGCAGTTCGTTGTTCGGTGCGACAACAATGACCGGCATATCCGCGTCAATCAGCGCCAGCGGGCCATGCTTCAGCTCGCCTGCCGCGTAGGCTTCCGCATGGATGTAGGAGATCTCTTTCAGCTTCAGTGCGCCTTCCAGCGCAATCGGGTACTGATCGCCACGACCCAGGAACAGGGCGTGATGTTTGTCAGAGAAATCTTCCGCCAGCGCCTCAATGCGTTTGTCCTGAGACAGCATCTGCTCAATACGGCTCGGCAGCGCCTGGAGACCGTGAACGATGTCGTGCTCAACGGAAGCATCTTCGCCTTTCAGACGCGCCAGCTTCGCCACCAGCATCAGCAGAACGGTCAGCTGAGTGGTAAACGCTTTGGTGGAGGCCACGCCGATTTCGGTGCCCGCTTTGGTCATCAGCGCCAGATCGGACTCACGCACCAGGGATGAGCCCGGGACGTTACAGATGGCCAGCGAGCCCAGATAACCCAATTCCTTAGACAGACGCAGCGCTGCCAGCGTATCCGCCGTTTCGCCGGACTGGGAAAGGGTGATCATCAGGCTGTTACGACGCACCGCAGACTTGCGATAGCGGAACTCAGACGCGATTTCCACGTCGCACGGCACGCCCGCAAGGGATTCAAACCAGTAGCGAGAGACCATACCGGAGTTATAAGAAGTACCGCAGGCTACGATCTGAATATGTTCAACCTTGCCGAGCAGTTCGTTGGCGTTTGCCCCCAGCTCGCTCAGATCCACCTCGCCGTGGCTGATGCGCCCGGTCAGAGTGTTTTTGATAGCGTTCGGCTGCTCGTAGATCTCTTTCTGCATATAGTGACGGTAAGCGCCTTTATCGCCCGCGTCGTACTGCAGGTTAGATTCGATCTCCTGACGCTTCACCTGCTCGCCTTTGGTGTCGAAGACGGTCACGCTGCGGCGAGTCACTTCCGCGATATCGCCCTCTTCCAGGAAGATAAAGCGACGGGTCACCGGCAGGAGCGCCAGCTGATCGGAAGCGATAAAGTTTTCACCCATGCCCAGACCGATAACCATCGGGCTACCGGAACGCGCGGCCAGCAGGGTAGATGGATCGCGGGAGTCCATGATCACCGTACCATATGCACCGCGCAGCTGAGGGATAGCGCGCAGCACCGCATCACGCAGCGTACCGCCCTTTGCCAGCTCCCAGTGCACCAGGTGAGCAATCACTTCGGTGTCGGTTTCAGAGACGAAGGTATAGCCGCGCGCTTTCAGTTCTTCGCGCAGCGGTTCGTGGTTTTCGATAATGCCGTTATGCACCACCACGATGTGTTCAGACACATGCGGATGCGCGTTACCTTCAGACGGTTCGCCGTGCGTCGCCCAGCGGGTGTGCGCAATACCGGTACCCCCGTGCAGCGGGTGTTCTTCCGCGGCCTGGGCCAGCATCTGCACTTTACCGAGACGACGCAGACGGGTCATATGCCCTTCTGCATCCACGACAGCCAGACCGGCAGAGTCGTAACCACGGTATTCCAGACGACGTAAACCTTCGAGAAGGATTTCAGCAATATCACGCTGCGCAACTGCGCCAACAATTCCACACATATTTTAGATTCCGAATTTAGGCATTATGCCTGCGTTGTCGCTGACCTGTATTTACCCTTTCCGGGCGCCCCGAGCCTTGTAGAGAGTGGGGTTATTTTTATGGGTACTGCTTGTGGGGGGAGATATATATTTATCTCCTCTCCCGGGTTTGCCTGATGACGGCTACGCCTTATCAGGCCTACTCAATCGTAGGGCGGGTAAGCGTAGCGCCACCCGCCTTGTTGTTACTTTTTCTTCACCGGGCGTTTCCAGCCCTGCTTGTGTACCTGCGGCACGCGGCTTAACACCAGCTCGTTATCCGCTACGTCGCGCGTGACGGTTGTGCCGGCGGCAATGGTCACGCCGTTACCCACGGTAACCGGTGCCACCAGCTGCGTGTCCGAGCCCACGAACACGTCATCGCCGATGATGGTTTTAAACTTATTGGCGCCGTCATAGTTACAGGTAATGGTTCCTGCACCAATATTCACGTTATCGCCAATCTCCGCGTCGCCCAGATAGGTCAAATGACCGGCTTTCGAGCCTTTACCCAGACGCGCTTTTTTCATTTCCACGAAGTTGCCCACGTGCGCGCCTTCCAGCAGCTCAGCACCCGGGCGCAGACGCGCAAACGGGCCGATGGTACACGCTGCTTCAAGATGAGCATCTTCCACCACGCTGTACGGGCTGATTTCGCAGTCGTCACCGATGACGCTGTTTTTAATCACGCAGCCAGCGCCGATTTTGACGCGGTTACCCAGCGTGACGTTACCTTCCAGGATAACGTTAGTATCGATCTCAACGTCGCGCCCGTGAGACACGGTGCCGCGCAAATCGAAACGCTCCGGATCGCGCAGCATCACGCCCGCGAGCAGCAGTTTTTCGGCCTGCTCGGACTGATAAATACGCTCAAGACGGGAAAGCTGCAGGCGGTTATTCACGCCGTCCGTTTCGCTGATGCGCGCCGGATGAACGGCGGCGATCTCACGCCCTTCGTGATACGCCATCGCAATGATGTCGGTGATGTAGTACTCACCCTGCGCGTTATTGTTGTCGAGCTGAGAGAGCCAGCGCTTCATGTCCGCACCATTGGCAATCAGGATGCCGGTGTTGATCTCCTGAATCTTGCGCTGTTCATCACTGGCATCTTTATGTTCAACGATACCCGTTACGTTGCCGTTTTCACGCGTGATACGGCCATAGCCCGTTGGATCGTCCAGCACAACGGTCAATAAACCGATGCCGCCCTGCGGCTTGGCTGCACGCAGGCGAGTCAGCGTTTCAACGGAGATCAGCGGAACGTCGCCGTAGAGCATCAGAATATCTTCGTCATCGGCAAAGAACGGCGCAGCCTGTTGCATCGCATGACCGGTACCCAGCTGTTCAGCCTGAAGCACCCAGTTGAGCGCATCATCGCTCAACGTCTTCTTAAGCAGATCGCCGCCGTGGCCGTAGACCAGGTGAACCTGACGGGCACCCAGTTCATTCGCTGCATCAATGACATGCTGCACCATTGGCTTTCCTGCCAGCGTGTGGAGCACTTTAGGCAGATCGGAATACATGCGGGTACCTTTGCCAGCGGCAAGGATCACCACGCTCATCGCACTGTTTGACATACGCATCCTGACGGTAGTTTGAGTGAGAAGTAAAAACGTTTGATGCCTAAAATTCTACATCTTTTTCATCATGAATTAAGGATCAAAAAAAAAGCCAGTCTGGTATCCAGACTGGCTTTTGTGCTTTTCAAGCCGGTGTTACATCGCTTTTTTGGTCAACTCGATAACGCGCAGTTTCGCGATCGCTTTGGCCAGCTCCGCAGACGCCTGAGCGTAATCCACGTCACCATGAGAGCTGCTAATGTGCTCTTCAGCCTTACGCTTCGATTCCAGGGCTCGCGCTTCGTCGAGATCCTGGCCACGAATAGCGGTATCGGCCAGAACGGTCACACTGCCAGGCTGCACTTCAAGAATGCCGCCGGACAGATAGATAAACTCTTCGTGACCGAACTGTTTAACGATGCGGATCATACCAGGCTTAATGGCGGTGAGCAGCGGTGCGTGACCCGGGAAAATACCCAGTTCACCTTCACTGCCCGTTACCTGGATTTTCTCGACCAGACCAGAGAACATTTGTTGCTCTGCGCTGACGACGTCCAGGTGGTAAGTCATTGCCATATCACCCTCCGATTAAGGCGTTAAAGTTTTTTGGCTTTTTCCACGGCTTCTTCGATGGAACCAACCATGTAGAACGCCTGCTCTGGCAGGTGATCGTATTCGCCTTCCATGATGCCTTTAAAGCCACGGATGGTGTCTTTCAGGGAAACGTATTTACCCGGAGAACCGGTGAATACTTCCGCAACGAAGAACGGCTGGGACAGGAAGCGCTGGATCTTACGCGCACGTGCTACCACCAGTTTGTCTTCTTCAGACAGTTCATCCATACCGAGGATGGCGATGATGTCTTTCAGTTCCTGGTAACGCTGCAGCAGGGACTGTACGCCACGCGCGGTGTCGTAGTGTTCCTGACCAACAACCAGTGGATCCAGCTGACGGCTGGTGGAGTCCAGCGGGTCAACGGCCGGGTAGATACCCAGAGACGCGATCTGACGGCTCAGTACCACGGTTGCGTCTAAGTGCGCAAAGGTGGTGGCTGGAGATGGGTCAGTCAAGTCATCCGCAGGTACGTATACCGCCTGAACGGAGGTGATAGAACCGGTTTTGGTAGAGGTGATACGTTCCTGAAGAACACCCATCTCTTCCGCAAGCGTAGGCTGATAACCTACCGCTGAAGGCATACGACCCAGCAGTGCAGATACTTCGGTACCGGCCAGGGTGTAACGATAGATGTTATCAACGAACAGCAGAACGTCACGGCCTTCGTCACGGAATTTCTCAGCCATTGTCAGGCCGGTCAGCGCAACGCGCAGACGGTTTCCTGGTGGCTCGTTCATCTGGCCGTAAACCAGGGATACTTTGTCCAGAACGTTGGAGTCGGTCATTTCGTGGTAGAAGTCGTTACCCTCACGAGTACGTTCACCTACGCCCGCAAACACGGAGTAACCGGAGTGCTCGATCGCGATGTTACGGATCAGCTCCATCATGTTTACGGTTTTACCTACACCCGCACCACCGAACAGACCAACTTTACCGCCCTTCGCAAACGGACACATCAGGTCGATAACTTTGATGCCGGTTTCCAGCAGTTCCTGAGAGCTGGACAGCTCTTCGTAGGAAGGTGCCGCGCGGTGGATAGCCCAACGCTCTTCTTCACCGATGTCGCCTTTCATGTCGATTGGCTGACCCAATACGTTCATGATACGACCCAGTGTTGCTTTACCTACCGGGACTTCGATCGGGTGCTCAAGGTCTTTAACTTCCAGACCACGACGCAGACCGTCGGAAGAACCCATCGCGATGGTACGCACGATACCGCCGCCGAGCTGCTGCTGAACTTCCAGCACCAGGCTCTCGTTACCATTCTGTACCTCAAGCGCGTCGTACACGCGTGGTACGGCGTCCTGAGGGAACTCGACGTCCACCACGGCGCCGATTACCTGGACAATCTTTCCAGTAGCCATCTTGAATCCTCTACGTAATTCGTAAACCTGGTTAAACCGCGGCGGCCCCCGAGACGATCTCGGTGAGTTCCTGAGTAATGCTGGCCTGACGAGCTTTGTTGTAAACCAACTGCAGCTCTTTAATCAGGCTGCCGCCATTATCGGTCGCGGCTTTCATCGCCACCATTCGTGCGGCCTGCTCGCTGGCCAGGTTTTCTACAACGCCCTGATAAACCTGAGATTCAACGTAACGACGCAGCAGGGTATCCAGCAGCGGTTTCGGATCGGGTTCATACAGGTAATCCCAGGCTTTCTGCTTCAGCTCGTCATCTTCTGATGCCGGTAACGGCAGCATCTGAGTGAGCGTTGGAACCTGAGACATGGTGTTAATGAATTTGTTGCTGACAACGTACAGTCTGTCCAGACGGCCTTCATCGTAGGCCTGCAACATCACTTTAACCGGGCCGATCAGTTCGGACAGGGACGGGTTATCACCCATACCGGTCACCTGAGCGACAATGTTGCCACCAACGGAGTTAAAGAAAGAGACGCCTTTAGAGCCAATCAGTGCCAGATCGCACTGAACGCCTTTATCAGACCAGCCTTTCATATCCGCCAGCAGTTTTTTGAACAGGTTAATGTTCAAGCCGCCACACAGACCACGGTCAGTCGACACCACCAGGTAGCCCACGCGCTTAACGTCGCGTTCTTCCAGGTAAGGGTGCTTATATTCCAGATTACCGTTTGCAAGGTGACCAATCACTTTGCGCATGGTCTCTGCATAAGGACGGCTGGCCGCCATGCGATCCTGCGATTTACGCATTTTGGAAGCGGCGACCATCTCCATCGCTTTAGTGATCTTTTGCGTGTTCTGGACGCTTGCGATCTTACTACGTATCTCTTTTGCGCCGGCCATGAGCTTCTCCTCAATGCCAGGCGGCTTGCCCTGAGACAAGCCGCCGGACGATTACCAGGATTGGGTTGCTTTGAAGGAATCGAGGATAGCTTTCAGCTTGCCTTCGATTTCGTCGTTATAGCCACCGGTCTGGTTGATCTCTTGCATCAGCGGAGCGTGATCACGGTCGACGTAAGCCAGCAGAGCGGCTTCAAAGCTACCGATTTTCGCCAGTTCCACATCTTCGAGGTAACCGCGTTCAGCCGCGAACAGCACCAGGCCCTGCTGAGCAACAGACATTGGAGCGTACTGTTTCTGCTTCAGCAGCTCGGTCACTTTCTGACCGTGGCTCAGCTGTTTACGGGTTGCTTCGTCCAGATCGGATGCGAACTGAGAGAACGCAGCCAGTTCACGATACTGTGCCAGCGCGGTACGGATACCACCGGACAGTTTCTTGATGATCTTGGTCTGAGCAGCACCACCCACACGGGATACGGAGATACCCGGGTTAACCGCCGGACGAATACCGGAGTTAAACAGGTTGGTTTCCAGGAAGATCTGACCATCGGTAATGGAGATTACGTTGGTCGGAACGAACGCAGAAACGTCACCCGCCTGGGTTTCAATGATCGGCAGCGCGGTCAGAGAACCTGTTTTACCCTTCACTTCACCTTTGGTGAAGTTCTCGACGTATTCCGCGTTAACGCGGGAAGCACGCTCCAGCAGACGAGAGTGGAGGTAGAATACGTCGCCCGGGAATGCTTCACGTCCTGGTGGACGACGGAGCAGCAGGGAAACCTGACGATAAGCAACAGCCTGTTTAGACAGGTCATCGTATACGATCAGCGCATCTTCACCGCGGTCACGGAAGTATTCGCCCATTGCGCAACCGGCGTATGGCGCCAGGTATTGCAGTGCAGCAGATTCAGACGCGGTTGCTACCACAACGATGGTGTTAGACAGCGCGCCGTGCTCTTCCAGTTTACGAACCACGTTAGAAATGGTGGACGCTTTCTGGCCGATAGCCACGTACACACATTTGATGCCGGAGTCACGCTGGTTGATGATGGCGTCGATTGCCATCGCGGTTTTACCGGTCTGACGGTCACCGATGATCAGTTCACGCTGACCACGACCGATTGGGATCATGGCGTCAACGGACTTATAACCAGTCTGCACTGGCTGATCAACGGACTGACGGTCGATAACGCCTGGTGCGATAACTTCGATTGGGGAGAAGCCATCGTGCTCAACCGGACCTTTACCGTCGATTGGCGCACCCAGGGTGTTAACAACGCGACCCAGCAGGCCACGGCCAACCGGCACTTCCAGAATACGGCCAGTACACTTAACCTTCATGCCTTCGGCGAGGTCAGCGTATGGACCCATCACAACTGCACCTACGGAGTCGCGCTCCAGGTTCAGTGCGATAGCGTAACGGTTACCCGGCAGGGAAATCATCTCACCCTGCATACAATCGGCCAGGCCGTGGATGCGGATAACACCGTCACTTACAGAAACAATAGTACCTTCGTTGTGAGCTTCACTCACAACATTGAACTGAGCAATGCGCTGCTTGATCAGTTCGCTGATTTCGGTGGAATTCAGTTGCATGCTCCAGTCCCCTTAAGACTGCAAGACGTCTGCAAGGCGCTCAAGACGGCCGCGTACGCTGCCATCAATGACCATATCACCCGAGCGGATGATTACGCCTGCCATTACAGACTTATCGATTTTGCAATTCAGCTTAACTTTGCGTGACAGACGTTTTTCCATCGCGGCGGTGATTTTCGCAAGCTGTTCGTCACTCAGTTCAGTCGCGGAAGTCACTTCGACTTCTGCAGTTGCTTCACTAAGGGCACGTAAGTGCTCAAACTGCTCGAGAACATCCGGGAGCACACGGAGACGACCATTTTCTGCCATGACCTTAATTAGGTTCTGGCCGTTGGCATCCAGTTGCTCTCCGCACACGGCGATAAACGACGCGGCGAGGGTTTCAGGCGCTAACGCACCGGAAAGCAACTCGGCCATTTGTTCGTTTTTCGTCACCTCAGCGGCAAACGCCAGCATATTCTGCCAGCGATCGACATTTTGGTGTTCGACAGCAAAGTCAAAAGCTGCTTTGGCGTAGGGGCGAGCTACCGTAACAAATTCAGACATCAGCCCCTCCCTCCTTACAGTTCAGCGACAAGTTTGTCCACGATGTCGCTGTTAGCAGCTTCATCCACGGAACGTTCGATGATCTTCTCGGCGCCAGCAACAGCCAGAATCGCAACCTGCTTACGCAGTTCTTCACGAGCACGTTTACGCTCAGCTTCAATTTCAGCCTGAGCCTGTGTCACGATCTTAGTACGTTCCTGTTCTGCTTCAGCTTTGGCTTCGTCCAGGATCTGAGAACGGCGCTTGTTAGCCTGTTCAATGATTACCTGAGCTTCAGCTTTCGCTTTTTTCAGCTGGTCTGTCGCGTTGGCCTGTGCAAGGTCCAAATCTTTCTTAGCGCGTTCTGCGGAAGCCAGACCGTCAGCAATTTCTTTCTGACGTTTTTCGATGGCAGCCATTAAAGGCGGCCATACATACTTCATGCAGAACCAGACAAAGAGAATAAACGCGATGGCCTGGCCGAGGATTGTTGCGTTCATGTTCACAGCACAATACCTCTTAAATTTCTGTGGCTTGGGGTTTTAAAACAACTACTACGCGACAGCAAACATCACGTACAGACCCAGACCTACAGCGATCATTGGGATAGCATCCACCAGACCCATAACGATAAAGAACTGAGTACGCAGCAGAGGAATCAGATCAGGTTGACGCGCTGCGCCTTCCAGGAATTTACCTCCGAGGATGCCGATACCGATCGCAGCACCGATAGCCGCCAGACCCATCATCACAGCGGCAGCCATGTACAGCAGATCCATATTCAGGTTTTCCATGACAGTCTCCAGTTTGTTTCAATTAAAACGTAGTAGTGTTGGTAAAAAATCAGTGCTCTTCAGACGCCATCGACAGATAGACGATCGTCAGAACCATGAAGATAAAGGCTTGCAGCGTAATGATCAGGATGTGGAAAATGGCCCATGGCACATTCAGAACCCACTGTGACCACCACGGCAGAAGACCCGCGATCAGAATGAAAATCAGCTCACCCGCATACATGTTGCCGAACAGTCGCAGACCCAGTGAAACAGGTTTGGACAGCAGGCTAACGCCTTCCAGGATCAGGTTGACCGGAATAAACGCCCAGTGGTTGAACGGCTGCAAGGTAAGCTCTTTCACAAAGCCGCTTACGCCTTTCATTTTGATGCTGTAGAAAAGAATCAGGATAAACACGCCCAGCGCCATAGACAGGGTGATGTTCACGTCCGCAGACGGTACAACACGCAGCGCAGGCAGGCCGAAGATGTGCTCGCCGATGAACGGCAGCAGGTCAATTGGCAGCAGGTCCATCAGGTTCATCAGGAAGACCCAAACGAACACGGTCAGGGCCAGCGGAGCAATCAGCTTGCTCTTACCATGGTACATGTCTTTCACGCTGCCATGGACGAAGCCGATGATCATCTCAACGAACGTCTGGAATTTCCCTGGAACACCGCTGGTCGCTTTTTTAGCAACGCTGCGGAACATGGCCAGGAACAGAAGACCCAAAACCACCGAGAAGAACATGGAGTCGATGTTGATCGTCCAGAAGGTGGCCGGGGGGTTATGTGGATCCACCAGCGAGAATGTACGCAGGTCCAGCTGAAGGTTATTCAGATGGTGACCTATGTAATCCTGCGGCGTCATATTTTCTGAAGCCATGATGCCTTTTACCCTTTGTTATTGATTACAGCTGGAGCCAGAACTTGTACCACCAGCACCAAAACCCACGTTGCTATCAGCGGCATGAATACCACTTTCAAAACCGCCAGCGCCATCACCAGTAGAGCAAAGGTCAGCAACACCTTACACACTTCGCCGAGGGCGAAGGACCAGGCCACGCGGCCTTTGGCGGGTGTATGCGCCTGATGACGCCAGGCAAAAATCATAAACAACACGTTTGGCAGTACGACCGCCAAACCCCCGCACACGGCGGAGATGCCCCAGAAGGGGTCTTTGAGGCTAAACAGCAGTCCACTTGCTATCACAGCCAGAAACTGAATGAACAGAAGCTTACGAGCAACGTTTCTACTCAAGAGCGACACAGACATCACGTTTTTACTCCTGCTCCCTTCGAGGTATGCCGCGTGTCGTATAAAACGTCCTTTAAGGCTCAGAGTCAAGCATCAAAAAGCGGACAAATTATACGGTGCGTACCCGTGATTTCAAACATTAAGTAGCGAAAAGGTGAATAAATGTTTAAATATTTTTCCCCAGCGCTATTTTTTAACTTTCGTAGAAAGCATCGACCTTCGAGCAAAACTGCAAACAGCGCGAAAACGTTGACTACAAAGCGTGCACGAGATCACAAAACACACATTTGCGATAAGGTTGTATTTATCAAAGCCGTAAATCGCCCAGAATTATCTTTCTGAAATTAAACACAAAATATCGCAACTATTTTCAAAACAGCCCCGTACACAATAAAAACCTTTTATTGACATTCTTAATAAATAATTAACATTGCGTTCTGGTTACAGCCTTCAACTGTTAGCAGGGTGATATTTTCATAGTTGACTATCTTCGCGATGAATAATCGACGTGAGGTTAACCGCAAGAAAATCCCTGGTAAAAAAGCGGTTAAACGCTCTCTGGTAAATCCCGGGTAGTTGTGCTGTTTTTTAACATACTCAGAACAGCACAAATTCCACATTTTTTATTATTTTTTTAAAAATTGTTTGGCTTAATTATCACCAGATGACGTTCACCGTCGAGCTGCGGAACGTTTAATTTCTCGATGGTTTCAACGCTAAAACCGTCCGGAAGCTGTTCAATTTCATCACCGGGCAGCTGTCCTTTCAGCGCATAAAAACGGCCATCTTCTGCCGGAAGATGCTTACACCAGCTCACCATGTCATTGAGCGAAGCAAACGCACGGCTGATAACGCCGTCAAACGGCGGCTCTGCCGGAAACTCCTCTACCCTGCTCTGTACGGGCGTGATGTTATCGAGCTTCAGTTCATGCTGAACCTGGCGTAAAAAGCGCACGCGCTTGCCCAGGCTGTCCAGCAGCGTGAAATGGCTCTCGGGTCGGACAATCGACAGCGGAACGCCCGGCAAACCCGGCCCCGTCCCCACGTCGATAAAACGTCCACCTTTCAGGTACGGCGCCACCACGATACTATCGAGAATATGGCGAACCAGCATCTCGTTGGGATCGCGCACAGACGTCAGGTTGTACGCTTTATTCCATTTGTTCAGCATATCGACATACGCCACCAGCTGGTTTTTCTGGTGATCGGTGAGCGAAATACCTGCCTGATCCAGCAGACGAGAGAGTTTGTTGAGCACGGTGAATACCTGTTGAGAGTTTTTTTGCCCGGTGGCGCTGCCGCTTACCGGGCCTACGAGTAAGTAGGGCGGGTCAGCGAAGCGCCACCCGCCAAAAGCAATGTCAATTACGCGCTACGGCGCAGCATGCCCTGCTTTTTCAGCCACACCAGCAGGATCGAAATCGCTGCCGGCGTAACGCCCGAGATACGGGAGGCCTGGCCAATCGATACCGGTTTGTGATCGTTCAGCTTAGCGATCACTTCGTTGGAAAGGCCCGTCACCTGACGGTAGTCCAGCATTTCCGGCAGCAGCGTGTTTTCGTTGCGCTGCTGTTTTTCGATCTCATCCTGCTGACGCGCGATGTAGCCTTCGTACTTCACCTGAATTTCGACCTGCTCGGCAGCTTCAGCGTCTTCAAGGCCCGGTGCGAACGCAGTCAGTTTGACCAGATTCTCGTAGGTGACTTCAGGACGACGCAGCAGATCTTCGCCGCTGGCTTCACGCGACAGCGGCGCTGTTAAGTGAGCGTTCACTTCGGCAGCGGTTTCCGCCTGTGGGTTTACCCACGTGGTTTTCAGGCGCTGACGTTCCTGTTCAATTCGTTCCAGCTTCTCGTTAAAGCGCGCCCAGCGTTCGTCATCCACCAGACCCAGCTCGCGGCCTATCTCGGTCAGACGCAGGTCGGCGTTGTCCTCGCGCAGCATCAGACGATATTCCGCGCGAGAGGTAAACATACGGTACGGTTCTTTGGTGCCCAGCGTGCAGAGATCGTCGACCAAAACGCCCAGATAGGCCTGAGAACGCGCCGGCGCCCAGCCCTCTTTCTCGGCAGAGAAGCGGGCAGCGTTCAGACCGGCAAGCAACCCCTGCGCTGCGGCTTCTTCGTAGCCGGTGGTGCCGTTGATCTGCCCCGCGAAGAACAGACCGTGGATGAATTTGCTCTCCAGCGTCGGCTTCAGGTCACGCGGGTCGAAGAAATCGTACTCAATAGCGTAGCCAGGGCGAACGATTTTCGCATTCTCCATCCCCTGCATTGAGCGAACAATTTGCATCTGCACGTCGAATGGCAGGCTGGTGGAGATGCCGTTCGGGTAAATTTCGTTCGAGGTCAGCCCTTCCGGCTCCAGGAAGATCTGGTGCTGGTTACGATCGGCAAAGCGCATCACTTTGTCTTCGATCGACGGGCAGTAACGTGGGCCGATCCCTTCGATCACGCCAGCGTACATTGGGCTGCGATCGAGGTTATTGCGGATCACGTCATGGGTTTTTTCGTTGGTATGCGTGATGTAGCACGGTACCTGCTGCGGGTGTTGCGCCGCGTTGCCCATGAACGAGAAAACCGGCATCGGGTTATCGCCGTGCTGTTGGGCCAGTACGCTGAAATCAATGGTGCGCGCATCGATACGCGGCGGCGTGCCGGTTTTCAGACGGCTGACGCGCAGCGGCAGTTCACGCAGACGACGAGACAGCGGAATGGACGGCGGATCGCCAGCACGGCCACCGCTGTAGTTGTCCAGACCAATATGGATTTTGCCGTCCAGGAATGTCCCGACCGTTAGCACCACGGCTTTGGCGCGGAACTTGAGGCCCATCTGGGTCACGGCGCCCACGACGCGATCGTTCTCAACGATAAGATCTTCTACCGCCTGCTGGAAGATCATCAGGTTCGGCTGGTTCTCCAGCGCGGTGCGCACGGCCTGACGATAAAGCACGCGGTCTGCCTGCGCACGAGTGGCGCGAACAGCAGGGCCTTTACTCGCGTTTAGTATCCTAAACTGAATGCCCGCATGATCGATCGCTTTCGCCATCAGGCCGCCAAGTGCATCCACTTCTTTTACCAGGTGTCCTTTCCCAATGCCGCCAATCGCCGGATTACAGGACATTTGTCCCAGCGTGTCGATATTGTGTGTCAAAAGCAGGGTCTGCTGACCCATTCGCGCTGCGGCCATTGCGGCCTCAGTGCCTGCATGACCCCCGCCAATGATGATGACGTCAAAAGGATCCTGATAAAACATGGTGGTCTGCCTCGCGTAAAGCGGTATGAAAATGGATTGAAGCCCGGGCCGTGGATTCTACTCAACTTTAGTCTTTCGAGAAAGCATTGGGATCCTGGGCTATTAAAAAGAAGATCTTTTTATTTAGAGATCTGTTCTATTGTGATCTCTTATTAGGATCGCGGACACGTGTGGATAAGTCCGATCCTGCAAATAAGATCATGCAGTTAGGAAGGATCGTTTGCTGTGAATGATCGGTGATCCAGGACCGTATAAGCTGGGATCAGATCGCGACTTTATGCACAGGCCAAAAACGACGCTAGGGTTGTTCTTTGGATAACTACGGGTTAATACGAGCTTTTAACCAGAGTTATCCACATCTGTTCGCGCGATCTTTAATCGTTTTTGAGTAAATTTTTCCATTCCGCGAGCCAGATCTCGGCTGGATCTTCCGGAATGTCATGATCGAGGATGTTGATCTTGAGCGTTTCACCCAGCTGTTTTGCTCCGCAAGCGGTAACAGCGGCTTCGACCTTCTCTATTGCCCCGCAAAAGGTGTCATATTCACGACTGCCGATCCCCACTGCGCCAAAACGGACGTTTGACAGGTCGGGCTGCTGTTCCAGCAGTTCGTCATATAAAGGTTGCAGGTTATCCGGCAGATCGCCCGCGCCGTGCGTGGAGGTGATCAGCAGCCAGACCCCGTCAGCCGGGAGATCTTCAAGCAGCGGCCCGTGCAGCGTTTGTGTAGAAAAGCCTGCATCTTCCAGCTTTTCAGCCAGATGTTCCGCTACGTATTCCGCACCGCCAAGAGTGCTGCCGCTGATAAGGGTAATGTCCGCCATTGATCGCTCGCTCAGATAAAGAGGGGATCATTGTACGCTGTGAACGAGCTGGGATCTACCTGTGGAAAATGTGGGAATGAATTTGCCCGATCACGGGCGGATGGTACGCATGATCGGGTTTTGCAGGGAGATCAGTGTCTCGGTGGACTGAATTTCATCGATTGTTTGGATCTTGTTGATAAGTACCTGCTGGAGGGCATCGATGGAGCGGCACATCACCTTAATAAAGATGCTGTAGTGCCCGGTGGTGTAGTACGCCTCGGTGACTTCATCGAGCGCGTTCAGCTTTGCCAGCGCGGAGGGGTAATCTTTTGCGCTTTTAAGAATAATGCCGATGAAGCAGCAGACGTCGTAACCCAGCTGCTTCGGGCTGACGTCGATGCGCGCACCGGTAATGATCCCTGCCTGCTTCATCTTCTCTACGCGAACGTGAATGGTTCCCGGGCTGACGCCAAACTGTTTCGCCAGTTCGGCGTAGGCTGTACGGGCATTGGCCATTAAGGCCTCAAGGATGCCGCGGTCCAGATTGTCGATCTGATAATTTTCCATAGCTTTTTCTTATGAAGATTAATGAATACGTCTATTCTAGCGTCTTATTTTAACGAATCAAAAGTGAAGGTGGCTTTTTGTTGATGGGTTATTGAATTAAGTGTCGGTTCTGTTGCTTAATCATTATCAACAGGACGCAGGAGTATAAATAATGAAAACCGCTTACATCGCAAAACAACGCCAGATCAGTTTCGTAAAATCCCATTTTTCCCGCCAGCTGGAAGAGAAGCTTGGTCTTATTGAAGTTCAGGCGCCGATTCTGAGCCGCGTGGGTGACGGGACGCAGGATAACCTGTCTGGTTGCGAAAAAGCGGTACAGGTAAAAGTGAAAACACTGCCAGACGCCCAGTTCGAAGTGGTGCATTCCCTGGCGAAGTGGAAGCGTCAAACCCTGGGACAACACGACTTCAGCGCGGGCGAAGGGCTCTACACGCACATGAAAGCCCTTCGCCCCGATGAAGACCGCCTCTCCCCGATTCACTCTGTCTACGTTGACCAGTGGGACTGGGAGCGCGTAATGGGTGACGGCGAGCGTCATGTCGGCACGCTGAAATCCACCGTTGAGGCGATCTACGCGGGGATCAAAGCGACCGAAGCGGCCGTGAGCAAAGAGTTTGGTCTGGTACCGTTCCTGCCGGATACGATCCACTTTGTCCACAGCCAGGAACTGCTGAGCCGCTTCCCGGATCTGGATGCCAAAGGCCGCGAGCGGGCGATCGCCAAAGAGCTGGGCGCGGTATTTCTGATTGGCATCGGCGGCAAACTGTCTGATGGCAAACGTCACGACGTGCGTGCGCCGGATTATGATGACTGGAGCACCGCGGGCGAAAGCGAATATGCCGGTCTGAACGGCGATATTCTGGTCTGGAACCCGGTTCTGGAAGATGCGTTTGAGCTCTCTTCGATGGGAATCCGCGTGGATGCAGAGGCGCTGAAGCGCCAGCTGGCGGTGACCGGTGATGAAGATCGCCTTCAATTAGAGTGGCATCAGGCGCTGTTGCGCGGTGAAATGCCGCAGACCATCGGCGGCGGTATCGGGCAGTCCCGTCTGACCATGCTGCTGCTGCAACTGTCTCACATTGGTCAGGTGCAGTGTGGCGTCTGGCCGCAGCAGGTACGTGAAAGCGTCGATTTTCTTCTTTAATTAACGCCGCCAGCGTCTGAGCAGGCGGCTACGCAACCCGGTATCAAAGCGCCAGATATGATCGAAGATGCGCATGATGCCGGGTTTTCCATGTGCGGACATCGCCACGGCATGAAAACGGTGCTGTTGCACGCGCTGCAGCTCCTTCACTTTATTTACCACATCTTCCGGCAGCCGCTGGGCAATGAAATCGGAAATCACCACCGCGTCAGCGTCGTACCAGTCGCCGCCCTGCATCCGTTCTACAATGCTGCGAAAACAGCTGGCCAGATCGGTGCCGCCGCGAAAACGCTGGCTTAAAAAGCGGATGGCCTGCTCAATGCCCTGCTGGTTCGTCAGCTCGTAGCCCACGACTTCGCTGGAGAAGAGCATGATAAAGCAGCGACGGCGGTCAGCGAGCGCCACGCGCATCAGCGCCAGACAGAACGCCTTCGCACACTGCTCGTTAAAGCCGCCCATTGAGCCGGACGTATCCACGCAGACAATAAACGGCCCGCGCGGCTGCTCATCAAAGTCCTGATGCACGACCGGGCGCTGGCTGAGCTTCTCTCGCCAGGCTTCGCCGTGCAGCCGATAGGTGAGAAGCTGTTTTTCCACCAGCCGCCGGTAAAACTCATACTCCAGTTCGGTCATCCCCAGCGTGCTTAGCTCGGTCGGCAGCAGGCGCAGGATGTCATCGCTTTGCTGGAGTCCGTCGACCTGCTCCGGCACGGTAGCCGGTTCGCGTACAAGGGTGCGGAAGGTTTCCATCGGGGCATCCTTCTTTGGGACCGATTTGGCCTCTCGCGAGCGGCCGAGCTGTTCCGCGAGCTTCATCAGCTCCGGCTGCTGGGTAAGAAAGTCGCCGTACTTCACGATCAGCTGATAATCCCCGCGCCGCAGCTGCCCGGCGCTCATATCCCAGAGGCGACCAGCGGCGTTTTCATTTTCTACCAGCACCTCTTCGAGCTGGCCACTCAGCGTCATGCGTTCCTGGACTTCGCTGAGCAGCTGTTCCCGCTCTTCATCCAGAAGCTGTTGGTTCAGCGTGGTAGCCTGGACGACCAGGCTCAGGCGCCAGCGCTGTAAAAAGAGCGTGTGCAGCGCCGGGGTAAAGGTGACGTTTTCTGTGACCAGCGTTCTGGCCTGGCTGGCAAACGGAGAGTGGACTTTATTGAGCAGGGTAAGGGTTTGCGGGATCTGGACGATAAACTGTGGCGTCGATAGCCGCTGACACTGCTGATAGGCCGCGACTTCCTCCGTCAGTTCGGGCGGGACTTCTGTCTCCTTAAACCGCTGCCGCAGATTGTCGCGCCAGCGCGGGAGATCGTCCGTCATCGCTTTTTTGAGCTTCGGGAATTTTTCAAAGAAGGCCGCCAGCTGCGGCGATGCCAGAAGGGTAATCACCACCTCCTCGATCAACCCTTCCTCGCTGACGGCCAGCATCATATTGAGCGTGTCCAGCGTTAGCATTGACGCGCCTGTTTTATCTGCGCGCTGACGTCCTGCAGGCTGGCTTCAATGCGACCTAGCCAATCGCTATGAATAAAGAGGCATTTTTGCTGCTCGCTGAAGCGGGTGTGCTGCTGATGCCATTCGGTATCCAGCGCTTCCAGCTGCTGTTTAATCTCTTCCGGCACGCTGTCCGAGGCGGTGCCGGGAAGCGCAAGACGCGATCCCTGAAGGCTCACGTCGCGGATCACCAGGTGCTGACTGCTGTCCACTTCCATATTCAGCGGCTGCGCGAAACCGATGCCGTTGAGCTTTCCGCGGATCTCCCCGCCCTTATCCAGCCACTGCGCCAGCGGCTCGCGTTCAATCGTAATGTGCACCACCTGCATATCATGCAGCTTGAGGGGCTGCTGGAGCAGCAGTGTCAGCGTCGTGCCGGTCAGATCGGCGGGTAGCTCGTAATGCGGTTTGCGGGCGAACATGCCGCCCAGTCGGTTCACTTTTAGCGCGGTTTTATCGCTTTGCTGCTGCTGGAGCTGAATGCGCCGTTGGGCAATCGCCCCCAGCTGGTTGAGCATCGCCTGCTGCCCCCAGGCGTGCCCGGTCATCAAAACGTCCAGCTGCTGCTGCATCAGGTTCATGCCTTCTGCGTCGTGCCAGAGGCAGTCTTTTAGCAGGATCAGATCTATAGGGGCGACCGCGTCGCGACCGCTGAACAGCGCGCTGGCCTGGAGCAGACGGATCGCTTTTTTCCATCGACGATCCGAGACGTACGGGGCGGAAGGCAGGGAATCAAGCTGCTGGCGCAGCATGAAGATCAGTTCAAAGACGGCGTCGGGCAGCTTAATTTTGCCGATCTCGTCCTGCCACTGATGGTACTCCTCGTCCGTCACCTGCAGTGAAGGTGCCACCGGGTTTTCGTTTTCGTCCTGCTGGCTCACCAGCATTGAACGGAAGTTTGATTTATCCTGGACTTTATCCAGCCACAGGCGGATCAGCATGCGGTCATACAGCGCTTCCAGGCTGCTGTCGGCTTCGGGCAGTTCGTTTGACGCGGCCACCAGCAGGCGCATGGGGATCTTCTCTTCGCTCGCGCCGTTGCGGAAGCGACGTTCGTTGATTGCCGTCAGCAGGGTATTCAGAATGGCCGGGCCGGCTTTCCAGATCTCATCAAGAAAGACGATTTCCGCTTCCGGGAGATAGCCCGCCGTCAGACGCTCATAGCGCCCTTCATCTTTCAGCGCCTGAATAGAAAGCGGGCCGAAAACTTCTTCTGGCGTGGAGAAGCGCGTCATCAAATACTCGAATGCGCGAGCGTTCTGGAAAGCGAACTTTAGGCGGCGTGCAATCAAACTTTTGGCAATGCCCGGCGGTCCCAGCAGAAATACGCTTTCACCGCTCAATGCCGCCAGCAGGCAAAGGCGAATGGCGTGGCTACGCTCGTAAAGGCCTTTCTCCAGCGCGCTGCTGAGGCGGGAAATTCTTTCTGCTAATAAATGTGAGTGAGCCATAATAGTTTTGCATCCTTTCGCCGTTGTGGCGGCCAATTGAAGCGAGTATAGACGTTTCAGTCAGGGCTGGTAATAGGCTGAAGTGCGGCGCAATTTTCTTTGCGCTACATTAATGCGGTTGCATTTAGGGGTACGATTTTGCAATGAATCGTGCATACTGTGCGCTTTTTGTGGACCAAGGGACAGGAACACATTTGTTATTTAAACGAAAAGACTAGTCTATGAGCACTGATAATAAGCAATCATTACCCGCAATAACGCTTGCGGCGATCGGGGTTGTCTACGGTGATATCGGCACCAGCCCACTTTATACGCTTCGTGAATGTTTGTCCGGCCAGTTTGGCTTTGGTGTTGAGCGCGATGCCGTGTTTGGCTTCCTGTCCCTCATCTTCTGGCTGCTGATTCTGGTCGTTTCCGTTAAATATCTCTCCTTCGTTATGCGTGCAGATAATGCGGGCGAAGGCGGGATCCTGACCCTGATGTCCCTTGCCGGTCGCAATACTTCGGCCAGAATGACGTCTGTGCTGGTGATTATCGGCCTGATAGGTGGCAGCTTCTTCTACGGGGAAGTGGTGATAACGCCGGCTATCTCGGTGCTCTCGGCGATTGAAGGGCTGGAGATTATTGCCCCGCAGCTTGATGCCTGGGTTGTCCCGCTGGCAATCATCGTGTTGACGCTGCTGTTCATGATCCAGAAACACGGTACCGGGCTGGTGGGCAAACTGTTTGCGCCGATTATGCTGGCCTGGTTCCTGATCCTGGCGGCGCTCGGTTTGCGCAGCATTATCGCGAACCCGGACGTGCTGCATGCGCTGAACCCTTACTGGGCGGTGCATTTCTTCCTTGAATACAAAGTGGTTTCCTTCGTGGCGCTGGGTGCGGTCGTGCTCTCCATTACAGGTGTGGAGGCGCTCTATGCTGACATGGGGCATTTCGGGAAGCTGCCTATCCGCGTGGCATGGTTTATTGTGGTACTCCCGTCGCTGGTGCTGAACTACTTCGGTCAGGGCGCGCTGTTGCTCAAGAACCCGGAAGCGATTAAGAACCCATTCTTCCTGCTGGCACCTGACTGGGCGCTGGTGCCTATGCTGATCCTCGCAACGCTGGCGACCGTGATAGCCTCTCAGGCGGTGATTTCCGGGGTGTTCTCTCTGACCCGTCAGGCCGTTCGTCTGGGATATCTCTCGCCAATGCGCATCATCCATACCTCAGAGATGGAGTCGGGCCAGATCTACATCCCGTTCGTTAACTGGCTGCTCTACTTCGCTGTTGTGATCGTGATTGTTAGCTTCGAACACTCCAGTAATCTGGCGGCGGCCTACGGTATTGCCGTGACCGGTACGATGGTGCTGACGTCGCTTCTCTCCACCACGGTGGCGTACCGCAACTGGCACTGGAATAAGTTCCTCGTGGGGATGATTCTGGTGGGCTTCCTGTGCATTGACGTGCCGCTGTTCTCTGCGAACCTCGACAAAATTGTCTCCGGTGGCTGGCTGCCGCTGACGCTGGGCCTGTTGATGTTCATTGTCATGACCACATGGAAAAGCGAGCGCTTCCGCCTGCTGCGCCGCATGCATGAGCACGGTAATTCTCTGGAGGCGATGATCGCGTCGCTTGAGAAATCCCCGCCGGTGCGCGTGCCGGGTACCGCGGTTTACATGTCTCGTGCCCTGAATGTGATCCCGTTTGCGCTGATGCATAACCTTAAGCACAACAAAGTGCTGCACGAGCGCGTGATCCTGCTGACGCTGCGCACCGAAGATGCGCCGTACGTTCACAACGTGCGCCGCGTACAGATTGAGCAGCTGTCCCCGACCTTCTGGCGCGTGGTGGCGAGCTACGGCTGGCGCGAAACGCCGAACGTGGAAGAGGTGTTCCACCGCTGCGGTCTGGAAGGGTTAAGCTGCCGGATGATGGAGACGTCGTTCTTTATGTCGCACGAGTCGCTGATCATCGGCAAGCGCCCATGGTACCTGCGTCTGCGCGGCAAGCTGTATCTGATCCTGCAGCGTAACGCCCTGCGCGCGCCTGACCAGTTTGAGATCCCGCCTAACCGCGTCATTGAGCTGGGGACGCAGGTTGAGATTTAAGTCTCCGTGCGGCCTGATGCCCTCACCCCGTCCCTCTCCCACAGGGAGAGGGCGCAAACATCTAAAACGGTAACCTGACGGTTACCGTTTTGCATTTACCTCCCCCTCCATTTCACTTAGCGAAACGTTTCGACGTTGATCACAAATCCGTTACGTCATGATGGTTTTCTGAACATTTATGCGGCTACACTGTTTTTAGCGAAACGTTTCGCTAGTGGAGCAAGAAAATGAAGAAAGGCACGGTTCTCAACTCAGAAATCGCATCGGTTATTTCCCGTCTTGGGCATACCGATACGCTGGTGGTTTGCGATGCAGGCTTACCGGTTCCGCGCAGCACAACCCGTATCGATATGGCGTTAACGCAGGGCGTGCCCTCGTTTATGCAGGTACTGGAGGTGGTGACGGCGGAGATGCAGGTTGAGGCGGCCATTCTCGCGGCGGAAATCAAACAACATAATCCGCAACTCCACGAAACGTTGCTCAGCCACATTGAGCAACTGCAACAACACCAGGGAAACACCATAGAAATTCGTTACACAACGCACGAACAGTTCAAACAACAAACCGCAGACAGTCAGGCG
Source organism: Enterobacter cloacae complex sp. I3 (assembly GCF_014896175.1). Taxonomy (NCBI): domain Bacteria; kingdom Pseudomonadati; phylum Pseudomonadota; class Gammaproteobacteria; order Enterobacterales; family Enterobacteriaceae; genus Enterobacter; species Enterobacter cloacae complex sp. I3. The sequence continues at coordinate 8,055 of NZ_JADBQZ010000014.1, read as the reverse complement.
GTGATTCGCAGCGGGGAGTGTTCCCCGTATGCGAATATCATTCTCTGTGCTGGCGTCACCTTCTGAGGCCATCATGGACGCATTACTGCAACTCAAAGGGATCGATAAGTCGTTCCCGGGCGTAAAAGCCCTCTCCGGTGCGGCGCTTAACGTCTACCCAGGACGCGTGATGGCGCTGGTGGGCGAAAACGGTGCCGGCAAATCCACCATGATGAAAGTGCTGACCGGGATCTACCAGCGTGATGCCGGTTCACTCGTTTGGCTGGGTAAAGAAACCACCTTTAACGGCCCGAAATCCTCTCAGGAAGCGGGCATCGGCATTATTCACCAGGAGCTGAACCTCATCCCGCAGCTCACCATTGCGGAAAACATCTTCCTGGGCCGCGAGTTCGTGAACCGGTTCGGCAAAATCGACTGGAAAACCATGTACGCCGAAGCGGACAAGCTGCTGGCGAAGCTGAACCTGCGCTTTAAGAGTGACCGTCTGGTGGGCGACCTTTCCATCGGCGATCAGCAGATGGTGGAAATCGCGAAGGTGCTGAGCTTCGAGTCGAAGGTCATCATTATGGATGAACCGACCGATGCCCTGACCGATACCGAAACCGAATCCCTGTTCCGCGTGATCCGCGAGCTGAAAGCGCAGGGACGCGGCATTGTCTATATCTCTCACCGCATGAAAGAGATCTTCGAAATTTGCGACGACGTTACCGTCTTCCGCGACGGCCAGTTTATCGCCGAGCGCGAAGTGGCGACGCTGACCGAAGATACGCTGATCGAAATGATGGTGGGACGTAAGCTCGAAGACCAATATCCGCATCTGGACAAAGTGCCGGGCGAGATCCGCCTGAAGGTAGATAACCTCTGCGGCCCAGGCGTAAACGATGTGACCTTTACCCTGCGTCAGGGCGAGATCCTGGGCGTGGCGGGCCTGATGGGCGCGGGCCGTACCGAGCTGATGAAAGTGCTGTACGGCGCACTGCCGCGCACCAGCGGTTACGTTACTCTTGACGGCCATGAAGTGGTGACCCGCTCGCCGCAGGACGGGCTGGCGAACGGCATTGTCTATATCTCCGAAGACCGCAAGCGCGACGGCTTAGTGCTGGGCATGTCGGTGAAAGAGAATATGTCCCTCACCGCGCTGCGCTATTTCAGCCACAGCGGCGGCAGCCTGAAGCATAAAGATGAGCAGCAGGCGGTCAGTGATTTTATCCGTCTCTTTAACGTTAAAACCCCGTCGATGGAGCAGGCTATTGGCCTGCTTTCCGGCGGGAATCAGCAGAAAGTGGCGATTGCCCGCGGGCTGATGACGCGCCCGAAGGTGCTGATCCTCGACGAGCCAACCCGCGGCGTGGACGTGGGCGCGAAAAAAGAGATCTATCAGCTGATTAACCAGTTCAAGGGCGACGGTCTGAGCATCATTCTGGTTTCTTCCGAGATGCCAGAAGTATTAGGCATGAGCGATCGCATTATCGTCATGCATGAAGGGCATCTCGGCGGTGAATTCACTCGCGAGCAGGCCACCCAGGAAGTTCTGATGGCTGCCGCTGTGGGCAAGCTTAATCGCGTGAATCAGGAGTAAGAAGATGACTACCCAGGCTGTTTCTGGTCGCCGCTATTTCACAAAGGCATGGCTGATGGAACAAAAATCGCTGATTGCCCTGCTGGTGCTGATCGCGATTGTCTCGACCATGAGCCCGAACTTTTTTACCGTCAATAATCTGTTCAACATTCTGCAGCAGACGTCGGTGAACGCCATTATGGCGGTCGGCATGACGCTGGTGATTTTGACCTCGGGTATCGATCTGTCCGTCGGTTCCCTGCTGGCGCTCACCGGTGCGATCGCCGCTTCAATTGTGGGAATTGAGGTCAACGCGCTGGTGGCCGTTGCGGCTGCACTGGCGGCTGGCGCGGCGATTGGTGCCGTTACCGGCGTGATTGTGGCAAAAGGCCGCGTTCAGGCGTTTATCGCCACGCTGGTGATGATGCTGCTGCTGCGCGGTGTGACCATGGTTTACACCAACGGTAGCCCGGTGAATACCGGGTTTACGGATAACGCGGATCTGTTTGGCTGGTTCGGTATCGGTCGCCCGCTGGGTGTCCCGACCCCGGTCTGGATCATGGCTATCGTCTTCCTGGCGGCGTGGTACATGCTGCACCATACCCGCCTGGGCCGTTATATCTATGCGCTGGGTGGTAACGAAGCGGCCACGCGCCTGTCCGGTATCAGCGTTAATAAAGTCAAAATTATCGTGTACTCCCTGTGCGGCCTGCTGGCGTCACTGGCGGGCATCATCGAAGTGGCGCGCCTCTCTTCCGCGCAGCCGACGGCGGGGACGGGGTACGAGCTGGATGCCATCGCGGCGGTGGTTCTGGGCGGTACGAGCCTTGCGGGCGGTAAAGGTCGCATTGTTGGGACATTGATCGGCGCACTGATCCTCGGTTTCCTGAATAATGGTTTGAATTTGTTAGGTGTTTCCTCCTATTACCAGATGATCGTTAAGGCAGTGGTGATTTTGCTGGCGGTACTGGTAGACAACAAAAAACAGTAACTGACGACACTACAGGACATCTTAGATATGAACATGAAAAAACTGGCTACCCTGGTTTCCGCTGTCGCGCTGAGCGCAACCGTAAGTGCTAACGCCATGGCGAAAGATACCATCGCGCTGGTTGTCTCTACCCTGAACAACCCGTTCTTCGTCTCCCTGAAGGACGGTGCGCAGAAAGAAGCGGACAAACTGGGCTACAACCTGGTGGTGCTGGATTCACAGAACAACCCGGCGAAAGAGCTGGCTAACGTTCAGGACTTAACCGTTCGTGGCACCAAAATTCTGCTGATCAACCCAACCGATTCTGATGCCGTAGGCAACGCCGTGAAGATGGCAAACCAGGCGAAAATTCCGGTGATCACTCTGGACCGTCAGGCAACGAAAGGCGAAGTTGTGAGCCACATTGCGTCTGATAACGTGCTGGGCGGTAAAATTGCTGGTGACTACATCGCGAAGAAAGCCGGTGAAGGCGCGAAAGTTATCGAACTGCAGGGTATCGCCGGTACTTCCGCGGCCCGTGAACGTGGTGAAGGCTTCCAGCAGGCCGTGGCTGCACACAAATTCAACGTGCTGGCCAGCCAGCCGGCAGACTTCGACCGTACTAAGGGTCTGAACGTCATGCAGAACCTGCTGACCGCGCATCCAGATGTGCAGGCGGTATTTGCACAGAACGATGAAATGGCGCTGGGCGCGCTGCGTGCCCTGCAGACCGCAGGTAAATCAGATGTGATGGTTGTCGGATTTGACGGCACGCCGGATGGTGAAAAAGCAGTAAATGATGGCAAACTGGCTGCGACCATCGCTCAGCTGCCTGAGCAGATTGGCGCGACTGGCGTTGAAACTGCCGACAAAGTGCTGAAGGGCGAAAAAGTTCAGGCCAAATATCCTGTTGACCTGAAGCTGGTCATTAAGCAGTAAAGGCGATTCAGGCAGTCGCTGGCTGCCTGAGGGACACCAAATAAAAGAAAAGTGTGGCATACGCCACCGGGTAATACCGGTGGCGCTCTCAGATGGACACCTCAATACATGAAAACCGCAGGCAACCTCGTCGTCCTTGGCAGTATCAATGCCGATCACATTCTTAACCTTGAAACGTTCCCCACTCCGGGCGAAACCGTCACCGGCAATCAGTATCAGGTCGCGTTTGGCGGTAAGGGCGCAAACCAGGCAGTTGCCGCCGGGCGCAGCGGGGCGAATATCGCGTTTATCGCCTGTACGGGTGATGACGATACCGGCGAGCGCGTACGCAAGCAGCTGGCAAGTGACAACATCGATACTGCACCCGTCAGCGTTGTTGAAGGGGAATCTACCGGTGTGGCGCTGATCTTCGTCAATGCGGAAGGTGAGAATGTCATCGGTATTCATGCAGGGGCTAACGCCGCGTTAACGACTGAACGCGTCGAAGCGCAGCGTGGGATCATCGCCGGAGCGGAAGCCCTGCTGATGCAGCTGGAGTCTCCGGTTGAAAGCGTGCTGACCGCCGCGAAAATTGCGCATGAAAATCATACCACTGTCGTACTTAACCCTGCGCCTGCCCGTGTATTATCAGATGAACTGCTGGCGCTGGTAGACATCATTACGCCGAACGAAACCGAAGCGGAAAAGCTGACGGGCATTCGCGTTGAAAATGACAATGATGCCGCGCGTGCGGCGAAAGTGCTGCATGCAAAAGGCATCGGGACCGTTATCATTACTCTTGGTAGCCGCGGGGTGTGGGCTAGCGTCAATGGCGAAGGCCGTCGCGTGCCGGGCTTTAAGGTCAAAGCCATTGATACCATCGCCGCTGGAGACACCTTCAACGGTGCGCTGGTGACGGCATTGCTGGAAGGAAAAGCGATGGATGACGCGATCCGCTTTGCGCATGCCGCCGCCGCGATTGCGGTGACGCGCAAAGGCGCACAGCCTTCCGTTCCGTGGCGTAAAGAGATCGATGAATTCTTAAGTCAGCAGGGGTAACGCTTGGCTACGATGAAAGATGTCGCCCGCATGGCGGGCGTTTCTACTTCGACCGTCTCTCACGTTATTAATAACGACCGCTTCGTCAGCGAGGCGATTCGGGAGAAAGTCGAAGCCGCAGTAAAAGATCTCAACTATGCGCCGTCGGCGCTGGCGCGCAGTCTGAAGCTTAACCAGACGCGCACCATCGGCATGCTGATCACGGCCAGTACCAATCCTTTCTATTCTGAACTTGTTCGTGGCGTAGAGCGCAGCTGCTTCGAGCGTGGCTACAGTCTGGTGCTGTGCAATACTGAAGGCGACGAGCAGCGCATGAACCGCAACCTGGAAACGCTGATGCAAAAACGCGTCGACGGGCTGCTGCTGCTCTGTACCGAAACGCATCAACCTTCAAAAGAGATCATTCAGCGCTATCCTTCTATTCCCACGGTAATGATGGACTGGGCGCCGTTCGACGGGACCAGCGATCTGATTCAGGATAACTCGCTGCTGGGCGGCGATATGGCGACGCAGCACCTGATTGATAAAGGCCATACCCGCATTGCCTGCATTACCGGCCCGCTGGATAAAACCCCGGCGCGCTTGCGTCTGGAAGGCTATCTTTCGGCAATGGAGCGGGCAGGGCTTGCCATTCCTGATGGCTATCGCATCACCGGCGATTTCGAGTTTAACGGCGGTTTCGAGGCAATGCAGACGCTGCTGGCGCAAGAGCCTCGCCCGCAGGCGGTGTTTATCGGCAACGATGCGATGGCGTTTGGTGCCTATCAGGCGCTGTATCAGGCGGGACTGCGCGTTCCGGACGATATGGCGATCGTCGGTTACGATGATATCGAACTGGCGCGCTACATGACGCCGCCGCTGACCACGATCCATCAGCCGAAGGATGAACTGGGTGAGCTGGCCATCGACGTATTGATCCACCGTATGGCGCAGCCCACGCTGCAACAGCAACGTTTGCAGCTTACTCCTGTTCTGATGGAACGCGGTTCGGTTTAGCTTTCTCTTTGTGACGCTCTTTAATCAGGTTCCGGCCATCTTTCGGTTTTAACAACATAAAGACCAGCGCCGACACCACGGTAAGCGCGCCCATGGTGATAAAGGTATAGTGGAACTGCTCAACGGTATTCGTGCCGTCAAACCCTTCATAAAACCGCAGCACCGCCGCGCTCACGGCTACCCCGAGGCTGATCGACAGCTGTTGGGTCACCGCCAGTACGCTGTTGCCGCTGCTCGCGTTCTCGTCGGTCAGGTCCGCAAGGGTGATGGTGTTCATCGACGTGAACTGCGTTGACATCGCCATTCCCAGCACAAACAGCGGCAGGATCAACATCCAGACCGGTAACGCCGCGGATTGCAGCGAGAACTGCGCAATCATCAGACCGATAAAGACCGTCACGCCAATCAGCGTTTTACGATAGCCAAACCAGCGCAGTACCTGTGTGACCGTCGATTTCGCCAGAATGGAACCCATTGCCGTGGGCGCCATCATGCAGCCGGCAATCAGCGCCGGGTAGCCGAACCCCACCTGCAGCATCAATGGCATCAGGAACGGTACGCAGCCCGTGCCCAGACGTGAGGCAATATTGCCCGCGATCCCGACGGAAAAGGTTCGGGTGTTAAAGAGAGATAAAGAGATAAGCGGTGTCGGGTGACGACGCGCATGGCGTATATAAAGAAGGAACAGCAGAATACCACTGAGGATGACGGCGAGCGCCAGCCACGTTTCAACGAGCTTCTCGCCAATGAGCTCCATGCCACTGGAGAACAGCACCAGGCTCAGTCCAAACAGAAAAAAGCCGCCCATATCGAAGCTGCGCCTTGGCGTGGTGAAGTTCGGCATATATTTGCGGGCATAGATCAGCCCTGCCACGCCAATCGGAATATTAATCAGGAAAATCCAGTGCCAGCTTGCCCAGGTAACCAGCACACCCCCGAGGACCGGGCCAAGTATTGGGCCGACCAGCCCTGGCATGGTGACAAAGTTGAGTACGGGGAGCAGTTCGCTGCGTGGGTAGGCACGCAGCAAAGCGAGGCGCGCCACCGGCATCATCATCGCGCCGCCTATTCCCTGCAGTACGCGAAAGATAACCAGCTCCGTTAATGAAGTGGAGAGCGCGCAGGCCAGTGAACCGAGCGTAAAGAGCGTTACGGCCAGCATGAAAACTCTGCGGGTACCGAAGCGATCGGCCAGCCAGCCACTTACCGGGATCAACATCGCCACCGTGAGGGTGTAGCTAATGATGGCGGACTGCATTGCCAGCGGGGAGCGGTTAAGGCTTTGCGCAATGGCGGGAAGCGCCGTATTGAGGATGGTGGCATCCAGTGCCTGCATAAAGAACGCCATGGCTGCAATCCACGGCAATCCGGCCATGCTGCGCGCTTTTTTCTCTGTCATTTATTTACCTGCTGGTGGGTTGGTGCGGTCAGCAATGCCTGACATGCAGTCAGGGCTCGCTGCCCGTCGCTCTCCTGAATGGCATCTACTATCGCCTGATGCAAATCCAGCTTTACCACTTCGTCTTGTGTAATAGAGGTAAAGTAGGTGTGGTACACCGAATGGAATAACGAAGCAAAGGAAGTGAGGAACGGATTGGCGCTCATCATATAGATATGTTCATGCCAGGCCATATCGACCTCAATCCATCGTTCCCGGTTGAAGTGTTTTTTCAGGAACACCATCTCTTCCATGAGTGCGTTAAGCTGCGCTTTCTGCTCTGCTGTCCCGAGCGTGGCGGCAAGCAGGCATGCCTGAGGTTCAAGGCTGCTGCGCATTACAAGAAAGTGATCGACGACCTGATGAAAGTTGTCTTCGGTCATCCACCAGGAGAGCAGCTCCTGATCGAGAAAATTCCAGTTATTCTGTGGCATCACGCGCGTGCCAATACGAGGGCGTGGAAGCACCATACCTTTTGCCGTCAGGGTTTTCACCGCCTCGCGAACCGCGGTACGGCTTACTCCAAACTGCTCACCCAGCTCCAATTCACCCGGCAGGATGCTCCCCGGGGCATATTTACCCGCTAAAATCCGCTGCGCCAGCTTTTCTGCCAGCACATAGGACAGATTTTTTTGGGCGGCCAGCTGTTGTGCGCTTAATGGCATCGCTTTTATTCCTTAATGTTTCATGCTGTTAATTATGCCACCTCGAATGTGATTGTGGTTGCAGATACATCAAATAGAACAATTTGTAGCTTGATATCACCTCTGTTGGTGAAAAAAAACACGGTCAGAAACTTTTTTTGAATTTCCTCTTGTCACTTCAGAATAACGCCCTATAATGCGCCTCCACTGACACGGAACAACGGCACACACGCCGCCGGGTCAGCAGAGAAAAGCGAAATAAATGCTTGACTCTGAAGCGGGAAAGCGTAATATGCACACCCCGCGCCGCAGCGAAAACGAAGCGGGACTGCTCTTTAACAATTTATCAGACAATCTGTGTGGGCACTCAAAGTGACATGGATTCTTAACGTCGCAAGACGAAAAATGAATACCAAGTCTCTGAGTGAACATACGTAATTCATTACGAAGTTTAATTCACGAGCATCAAACT
>NZ_JADBQZ010000013.1:0-142430 GCF_014896175.1 Enterobacter cloacae complex sp. I3 | reverse complement strand
AAGAATTACTCAGATATCGATCAATAAAATCAGAAGTAATAAATTTATTTTATGTAGATAATCTTGATAAATTTATCTGCGTTAAATAAATCAATAAAGACGGACTTTCAGACAATTAAAGGCCAATAAATAACCGTTATTCCTTTTAAACATTCTTTCAAATTATCAAATTTTGCAGAGGATTTTTGGACAGCTTTTTATAAACAGTGGAATACGTCACACATTCATAGCCTGAATGTTTTTAATTTCAATATGTTTATATCAAATAAGAAAATATTTGCGATCGTTCAGTTAACATTCGCAACAAATTAACAATACTGTAAATTCACCATTTTTTAGGGTGAAATTTTGTGATAACGATCGTTTGCGGTAGGCATAGCGATGCCAGAAAGGGTCATGCAGTGAAATGTGCTTAATGTCGCAAATATGAGAATTGATGTCGTTTGTACGAGTTGCCGGGTGGCGATGCACATACCTGGGATACGAAACCCTAAAAGCAAAAAACCCCGCCGAAGCGGGGTTCTGGAAGGAGTTGAAGCTGACCGATAAGCCGGGTTCTGTCGTGGACAGTCATTCATCTAGGCCAGCAATCGCTCACTGGCTCAAGCAGCCTACCCGGGTTCAGTACGGGCCGTACCATGTGAACCCCTATTTGGCCTTGCTCCGGGTGGAGTTTACCGTGCCACGGACTGTTACCAGCCGCGCGGTGCGCTCTTACCGCACCCTTTCACCCTTACCTGATCCCGCTTGCGCGGGCCATCGGCGGTTTGCTCTCTGTTGCACTGGTCGTGGGTTTCCCCCCCAGGCGTTACCTGGCACCCTGCCCTATGGAGCCCGGACTTTCCTCCCCTCCGCCCGTCTCCCCCGAAAGGGACGACGACGAAGCGGCGACTGTCTGGTCAGCTTCGGCGCGCAGTATAGAGGGTTTGCGCGCCGCTGTCACCCTCAGGTGCGGGCAAGATGCTATTAACGCGCCACTTCCACCTTCGCCAGTTTTTCGTAGTAGCACGCAATCGCGCTGTGATCGGCCGTACCCAGGCCATCCGCACGCAGCGCCTGCATCATCTCCATAACCGCAGCGGTCAGCGGCAGCTGTGCACCCACGCCGTGAGACGTATCCAGCGCGTTCGCCAGATCTTTGATGTGCAGATCAATGCGGAAACCGGGTTTGAAATTACGATCCATCACCATCGGCGCTTTGGCATCCAGCACCGTACTGCCCGCCAGACCGCCACGGATTGCCTGATAAACCAGGTCCGGATTGACGCCCGCCTTCGTTGCCAGCGCCAGCGCTTCAGACATGGCGGCAATGTTCAGCGCCACAATCACCTGGTTCGCGAGCTTGGTAACGTTGCCCGCGCCAATGTCTCCGGTATGCACTACGGAGCCTGCCATCGCTTTCATCAGGTCATAGTATTTGTCGAACACGGCCTTATCGCCGCCCACCATCACCGACAGGGTACCGTCGATGGCTTTCGGCTCGCCGCCGCTGACGGGCGCATCCAGCATCTCTACGCCCTTCGCTTTTAACGCCTCGCTGATTTCACGGCTCGCGAGCGGGGCGATAGAGCTCATATCAATCAGCACCAGGCCTGGCTTCGTACCTTCGATGATGCCGTTCTCCCCAAGCGCGACCTCTTTGACGTGAGGGGAATTTGGCAGCATGGTGATGATGACATCGCACTGCTCAGCAATGGCTTTAGGGGTAGTAGCTGTTTCCGCGCCCGCCGCCATCACCTCAGCCACAGACTGTTGATTGTGATCGGATACCACCAGTGAGTAACCCGCTTTAATCAGGTTCTTACTCATTGGTTTACCCATGATCCCAAGACCAATAAAACCCACTTTCAGCGTCATAATCTGTTTCCTCAATAATGGTTATTTTTTAAAAGCGTCCGCTAATTTCTGCGTCGCTGAGCGGAACACGCCGAGGTCGCTGCCGACGGCAACGAACGTGGCTCCCCACTCCAGGTAGCGGCGAGCATCGGCTTCAACCGGCGCCAGAATGCCGCACGGTTTGCCGTGCGCTTTGGCGCGGGCAAAGATGTGCTGTATTGCGCGCTGTACGTCCGGGTGGCTGGCGTTGCCCAGATGCCCAAACGCCGCAGCCAGATCGCTTGGACCGACGAAGATACCGTCCACGCCGTCTGTGGCTGCAATCGCATCGACGTTATCAACGCCCTGCTGGCTTTCAATCTGAACCAGAATAGTGATGTTGCTATTGGACTGGGCGAAATAGTCCGGCACGGTGCCAAACATGTTGGCGCGGTGCGATACCGAGACGCCGCGGATCCCTTCCGGCGGATAGCGCGTAGAGGCCACGGCCAGCGCCGCCTGTTCTTCCGTTTCCACAAACGGGATCAGGAAATTGTAGAACCCGATATCCAGCAGACGCTTGATAATCACCGGCTCGTTAGTTGGCACGCGCACCACCGGAGTGCTGGGGCTACCTTTCAGCGCCATCAGCTGCGGAATAAAGGTGCTGATATCGTTCGGCGCGTGCTCGCCGTCCAGCACCAGCCAGTCGAATCCGGCCAGGCCTAACACTTCGGTGCTGATAGGGTTTGCCAGCGCGGACCAACAGCCAATCTGAATCTGTTGCGCCGCGAGGGCAGCTTTAAACTTATTCGGGAAGATATCGTTATTCATCACTTAACCCTTTTTTAATTCCGCAGTTTTCGCCAGTAATATTTATTCCAGAACAGATTCTTTATATTTATTTCTCTGACTGAATGGTGGCGTTATAAAATCGTCATTCAGTATAATCGGCTCTACACGTCAGCACATTGTTTTGATGCTCAAGTATTGCGTTACATCTCAATGCTATTTTGAGCATATGCACAAAGCAGTGGGCGCTAATGCACAGAATCAAGGATTAGTCCGCCTGAAACGATCGCGATCACATTTTCACTTTTCTTCTCCTGACATGCTTTATTTCTACGTTAAGAAAACGATTATCCAACGAGTTATTTTTCATAGCTGAAACTTTGCCGGAGAAGAGTGAATAATGACCGATATTGCAATTAGAGAGGCACCCCCGACGGCGTTTTATATTAAGGTTCACGATACGGATAACGTGGCGATTATTGTCAACGACAATGGCTTAAAAGCAGGCACCCGCTTCCCGGACGGGCTGGAGCTGATTGAGCATATTCCGCAGGGGCACAAGGTCGCGTTGGTCGATATTCCTGTCCACGGTGAAATCGTACGCTACGGCGAAGTCATCGGCTATGCGGTAAGCGCTATCCCGCAGGGTAGCTGGATTGAGGAGTCGCTGGTGGCGCTGCCAGAAGCACCGCCGCTGAATACGCTTCCGCTGGCGACCCGCGTTCCTGAAGCTTTGCCGCCGCTGGAGGGCTATACCTTTGAAGGCTACCGCAATGCGGACGGTAGCGTCGGCACCAAAAACCTGCTCGGCATTACCACCAGCGTGCACTGCGTGGCGGGCGTGGTGGATTACGTGGTGAAAATCATTGAACGCGATCTGCTGCCAAAGTACCCGAACGTCGACGGCGTGGTGGGTCTTAACCACCTGTACGGCTGCGGCGTAGCGATCAATGCGCCCGCGGCGGTCGTGCCGATCCGTACTATCCACAATATCGCCCTAAATCCGAACTTTGGCGGCGAGGTGATGGTAATCGGTCTCGGCTGTGAAAAATTGCAGCCAGAGCGCCTGCTTCAGGGCACCGAAGATGTCAAAGCCATCCCGGCTGACGGGGCCAGCATCGTGCGCCTGCAGGACGTGCGCCACGTTGGTTTTCGTTCAATGGTCGACGATATTTTGCAGGTAGCAGAGCATCATCTGGACAAACTCAACCGCCGCCAGCGCGAAACGTGTCCGGCGTCGGAACTGGTGGTGGGAACACAATGCGGCGGCAGCGATGCGTTTTCCGGCGTGACGGCCAACCCGGCAGTGGGCTATGCGTCCGATCTGCTGGTTCGCTGCGGCGCCACGGTGATGTTCTCCGAGGTAACCGAAGTGCGTGACGCCATCCATCTGCTGACGCCGCGCGCAGTCAACGAAGAGGTGGGCAAACGCCTGCTGGAGGAGATGGCCTGGTACGATAATTATCTTGATATGGGCAAAACGGACCGCAGCGCCAACCCTTCGCCGGGCAACAAGAAAGGCGGCCTGGCGAACGTGGTGGAAAAAGCCCTCGGTTCGATTGCCAAATCCGGCCAGAGCGCGATTGTGGAAGTGCTCTCTCCGGGCCAGCGGCCAACCAGGCGCGGCCTTATTTATGCGGCAACACCTGCCAGCGATTTTGTGTGCGGCACCCAGCAGGTGGCCTCTGGTATTACAGTGCAGGTCTTTACCACCGGGCGCGGCACGCCGTACGGGCTGATGGCGGTCCCGGTGATCAAGATGGCGACGCGCACCGAGCTGGCAAACCGTTGGTATGACTTAATGGATATCAACGCGGGCACCATCGCCACCGGGGAAGAGAGTATTGAGGACGTGGGCTGGAAGCTGTTCCATTTTATTCTGGACGTAGCGAGCGGGCGGAAGAAAACCTTCTCGGACCAGTGGGGATTGCATAACCAGCTGGCGGTGTTTAACCCGGCGCCGGTGACGTGATGGCCCCTCAGCCTTCCCTCTCCCTATAGGGGAGAGGGTAAAAAATCTTAAACCAACACCACCTCAATCCCGCTTTTCCGTAATCCTTCCAGACTCTCCGCCGGAATACCTTCATCAACGATAATCATATCAATCCGTTGCGTATCAATGATTTTATGCAGGCTTGAGCGGTTAAACTTGCTGGAGTCGGTCACGACAATAATACGCTCTGCCACCTCGCACATTTTGCGGTTCAGGCGTGCTTCATCCTCGTTGTGCGTGCTCACACCGCGATCGAGATCGATAGCGTCGACGCCCAGGAACAGCAGATCAAAGTGATAATTCTGTAAGGACTGTTCCGCCTGGTCGCCGTAGAAGGACTGCGACTGACGCCGCAAGTGCCCGCCGGTCATCAGCAGCTCTACCCCTTCTGCTTCCAGCAACGCATTCGCCACGTTCATCCCGTTAGTCATCGCAATGACATCCGTGTGCTGGCGCAGCATACGAGCGATCTCAAAAGTCGTGGTGCCGGAATCCAGAATAATGCGGTGCCCCGGCTTCACCAGCGCGGCGGCGGCCTGAGCGATGCTGCGCTTCACCGCCGTATTGAGCGAGCTTTTATCCTCAACGGAAGGCTCGATGCCAGGCGCATTCCCTTCGCAGATCAGCGCCCCGCCGTAGGCACGAACGGCGATGCCCTGCTTTTCCAGAAACGCCAGATCGTTACGGATCGTCACCGTCGATACGCCGTACAGATGAGACAGATCGTTAACCTGCACGCTTCCCTGCGCCCGCAACCGCTGAATGATCTGCTCCCGCCTTTCACTGGTGCCGGTGATGCGCTTCTCTGCGGATGAATCGCTGCTGCTCATACGAGATCCTTAATCAATAAACTTTCATTTCATTTCGTTTTGTCTATTAACGCCTTTCTTTTTAGCGAATGCAAGCGCTGTCTGGAGGACATACGCAAGCCTGTGAACAGCTGAAACCTTTCATTGTGTTTCTTTTGTGAAACAGATCGGAAAACCATTATCTTTCGTTTTATTTTTACACCGCCATAATGCAGGATTAAATGAAACAAAACGAAAGATAAAAATCATTACCATCCGAAATGGAGAGGAAAGTGAAACATCTGACAGAAATGGTGGAACAACATAAACGGGGGAATGCAAACGGGATTTATGCCGTCTGTTCCGCACATCCACTGGTACTTGAAGCTGCCATTCGTTACGCCCATTCACGCCAAACGCCACTGCTGATTGAAGCCACCTCAAACCAGGTGGATCAGTTTGGCGGCTATACCGGCATGACGCCCGCTGATTTTCACGGGTTTGTCTGCCAGTTGGCGGACTCGCTTGGTTTCCCGACGTCACAGCTGATCCTCGGCGGCGATCATTTAGGGCCCAACCGCTGGCAAAACCTGCCGGCTTTGCAGGCGATGGCGAACGCCGACGATCTGATCAGGGACTACGTGACGGCCGGATTTAAAAAAATTCACCTCGATTGCAGCATGTCCTGTGAAGACGATCCGGTTCCTTTAACCGATGCGATCGTTGCCGGGCGCGCCGCGCGTCTGGCAAAAATTGCCGAAACAACCTGTCTTGAGCAATTTGGTGTAGCCGATCTGGTCTACGTTATCGGCACGGAAGTTCCGGTTCCCGGCGGCGCGCACGAAACGCTGACCGAGCTTGAGGTCACGACGCCAGAGGCGGCGCGCGCCACGCTTGAGGCACACCGCCACGCATTCGAGAAGGAAGGGTTAAGCGACATCTGGCCGCGCATTATTGGCCTGGTGGTTCAGCCCGGCGTTGAGTTCGACCATGCGCACGTTTGTGACTATCAGCCACATAAAGCCGTCGCGCTGAGCAAAATGGTTGAAGCCTACGACACGCTGGTATTTGAAGCACACTCTACCGATTACCAGACGCAACAGGCGCTGCGCCAGCTGGTGAACGATCACTTCGCTATTTTAAAAGTCGGCCCTGCCCTGACCTTTGCCCTGCGTGAAGCGCTGTTCTCACTGGCCGCCATTGAAGAAGAACTGCTCCCGGCGAAAGCCAGCTCGGGCCTGCGTCACGTTCTGGAAAACGTGATGCTCGATCGCCCGGAATACTGGCAAAGCCACTATCACGGTGACGGCAATGCCCGACGCCTGGCCCGCGGCTACAGCTACTCCGACCGCGTGCGCTATTACTGGCCGGACAGCCAGATTGACGATGCCTTTGAACGACTGGTGCGCAATCTGGCAGACGACCCCATTCCGCTGCCGCTTATCAGCCAGTATTTGCCGTTGCAGTACAGCAAAGTTCGCGAGGGCGCTCTCAAGTCAACGCCGCGGGAACTCATCATTGACCACATTCAGGACATACTCCAGCAGTACCATGCCGCCTGCGAAGGCGTAACGACTCCACACGCATAATTAAAAAGAGGAAAACGCTATGCCAAACATTGTCTTATGCCGCATTGATGAACGCCTGATCCACGGACAGGTGGGCGTGCAGTGGGTGGGGTTTGCGGGGGCAAACCTGGTGCTGGTGGCAAATGACGAGGTTGCAGACGATCCGGTTCAACAAAACCTGATGGAAATGGTGCTCGCGGAAGGGATCGCCGTGCGTTTCTGGTCGCTGCAAAAAGTGATCGACAATATTCACCGCGCCGCTGACCGTCAGAAAATTCTGCTGGTCTGCAAATCACCCGCCGATTTTCTGAAGCTGGTTGAAGGCGGCGTGCCCATCACCCGTATCAATGTCGGAAACATGCACTACGCCAGTGGCAAACAGCAAATTGCCAAAACGGTCTCTGTCGACGCGAACGATATCGCTGCGTTCAACGGCCTGAAAGCGGCCGGGGTGGAATGCTTTGTTCAGGGCGTCCCAACAGAGACCGCTTTGGATCTCTTTAAACTGCTTTGAGGGATTCACAATGGAAATCAGTCTGTTGCAGGCTTTCGCGCTGGGGCTTCTTGCCTTTATCGCGGGCCTGGATATGTTTAACGGCTTAACACACATGCACCGCCCGGTGGTGCTTGGTCCTCTGGTCGGCCTGATACTGGGCGATCTGCATACCGGGATCCTGACCGGCGGTACCTTAGAGCTGGTCTGGATGGGTCTGGCGCCGCTGGCGGGCGCGCAGCCGCCAAACGTGATTATCGGCACCATCGTCGGCACCACGTTTGCCATCACCACGGGCGTGAAGCCGGATGTCGCCGTTGGGGTCGCGGTGCCGTTTGCCGTGGCGGTGCAGATGGGTATCACCTTCCTCTTCTCCGTGATGTCCGGCGTAATGTCCCGCTGCGATCGCATGGCGGCCAACGCGGACACCGACGGCATAGAGCGAGTCAACTATCTGGCGCTGCTGGCGCTCGGCATTTTTTATTTCCTGTGCGCGTTTCTGCCCATCTACTTTGGCGCTGAACACGCGAAAACCGCCATTGCTATCCTGCCGGAGCGTCTGATTGACGGTCTCGGCGTCGCGGGCGGCATCATGCCAGCGATCGGCTTCGCCGTGCTGCTGAAGATCATGATGAAAAATGTTTACATCCCTTATTTCATTATCGGTTTTGTCGCCGCGGCCTGGCTGAAGCTTCCGGTACTGGCGATTGCCGCAGCGGCGCTGGCGATGGCGCTGATCGACCTGCTGCGTAAATCGCCTGAACCGACGGCGCCCGCGGCCCATAAAGAGGAATTTGAAGATGGCATCTAATCAAACCACCCTGCCGGGCGCGTCTGTCAGTGAAGAGACGCTGCTGAGCGGCGTGAATGAAAACGCCTATGAAGACCAGACCATTGGCGCGGAGCTGACCAAAAAAGACATTAACCGCGTGGCCTGGCGCTCCATGCTGCTGCAGGCCTCGTTTAACTATGAACGTATGCAGGCCTCCGGCTGGCTGTACGGGCTGCTGCCCGCGCTGAAAAAGATCCACACCAATAAGCGGGACCTGGCGCGGGCGATGAAAGGTCATATGGGCTTCTTTAACACCCATCCGTTTCTGGTGACCTTCGTTATCGGCATCATTCTGGCAATGGAGCGTTCCAAGCAGGATGTAAACAGCATTCAGAGCACCAAAATTGCGGTCGGAGCCCCGCTCGGAGGCATTGGCGACGCCATGTTCTGGCTGACCCTGTTACCCATCTGCGGCGGTATTGGTGCCAGCCTGGCGCTGCAAGGCTCCATTCTTGGCGCGGTGGTTTTTATCGTGCTGTTCAACGTGGTGCATCTCGGCCTGCGCTTTGGCCTGGCGCACTACGCATACCGAATGGGCGTTGCCGCCATTCCGCTGATCAAAGCCAACACCAAAAAGGTGGGCCACGCGGCCTCTATTGTCGGGATGACGGTGATCGGCGCGCTGGTGGCGACCTACGTCCGACTCAATACGACGCTTGAAATCAAGGCGGGTGATGCGGTCGTTAAACTGCAAACCGACGTGATCGACAAGCTGATGCCCGCGTTCCTGCCGCTGGTCTACACCCTGACCATGTTCTGGCTGGTGCGCCGCGGCTGGAGCCCGCTGCGGCTGATCGGTATCACCGTGGTGCTGGGCGTTGTCGGTAAATTCTGTCACTTCCTGTAAAAGCAAAGAGGTTGCGATGTTAGGCATAATTTTGACGGGTCACGGCGGCTTTGCCAGCGGGCTTGAACAGGCGATGAGGCAGATCCTGGGCGAGCAGCCGCAGTTTATCGCCATCGATTTTCCGGAAAACTCCACCACTGCCAGGCTGACCGCTCAGCTTGAACAGGCGGTGAGTGAGCTGGATCCAGAGCAGGATATTATTTTCCTCACCGACCTTCTCGGCGGCACGCCGTTTCGCGTGGCCGCGACGCTCGCGATGCAAAGACCGGGTAGCGAAGTGATTACCGGCACCAACCTGCAGCTTTTGCTGGAAATGGTGCTGGAACGTGACGGATTAAGTAGCGAAGCGTTTCGTCTGCAGGCGCTGGAGTGCGGCCACCGCGGCCTGACCAGCCTGGTGGATGAGCTTGGTCGCTGTCGCGAGGAAGCCCCCGAAGAGGAAGGAATATGATCCGGTCACTTTCACAGCGTACACCTTCGTAGTTTACATTGCGTGTCCCGGCGGCCTTACGGCATCAGATCGTAAGGCCTTTCTTTTCCTTTCCTTGGTTTTACCCTTTCCTTTTACGATCACACTTTTCGTTTTATTCCTTTTCCATTATTGAACTTTCGATTTCTTTCCTATAGATTTTGTTTAACTGCTAATGTGAATAAGTGAAACGAAACGAAAGATAGCGACACGTTTGCCAGCGTCTGATGTGGAATTCACACGACTAAGGACTGAGTTATGCAACAAACCACCGCCGCCACAACCGGCACCTGGACCGAAAAAGAGATCCGCCAGCAGCCTGCCTGCTGGATCCGCTCACTCAACAACATCGATAATCTGCGCACCTCGATTGACGGTTTCCTGACGCCGCTGCTGCGTAAGCGAGACCTGCGGATCGTCCTCACCGGCGCGGGCACCTCCGCGTTTATTGGCGAGATAATTGCCCCCTGGCTTGCGAGCCACACCGGTAAAAACGTCTCCGCCATACCGACAACCGATCTGGTCACCAACCCGATGGATTACTTCAGCCCGGCACACCCTCTGCTGCTGGTCTCTTTTGCCCGCTCCGGCAACAGTCCAGAGAGCGTCGCCGCCGTTGAGCTGGCGAACCGGTTCGTGCCCGAGTGCTACCACCTGTCGATCACCTGCAACGAGGCGGGAAGCCTGTACCAGAACGCCGTCGAGAGCGATAACGCCTTTGCCCTGCTGATGCCAGCCGAAACGCACGATCGCGGGTTCGCGATGACCAGCAGCATTACCACCATGATGGCGAGCTGTCTGGCCGTATTCGCACCAGAGACGATCGGCAGCCAAAGCTTCCGGGACGTAGCCGATCGCTGCCAGGCGATCCTCACCTCGCTCGGGGATTTCAGCGAGGGCGTCTTTGGCAACGAACCGTGGAAACGGATTGTTTACCTGGGAAGCGGCGGTCTGCAGGGCGCGGCGCGCGAGTCTGCGCTGAAGGTGCTGGAGCTGACTGCGGGCAAGCTGGCGGCGTTCTACGATTCACCAACGGGCTTTCGTCATGGGCCTAAGTCACTGGTGGATAACGAAACGCTGGTGGTGGTGTTTATCTCCAGCCATCCGTATACGCGTCAGTACGATCTGGATCTGCTGGCCGAACTGCGCCGCGATCGTCAGGCCATGCGCGTGGTCGCCATCGCCGCCGAAAACGATCCAGCCATTGAAGCGGGGCCGCATATCCTGCTGCCGCCTTCCCGTCCGTTCAACGATATGGAGCAGGCGTTCTGCTTTCTGATCTACGCCCAGGTCTTTGCGCTAACCCAGTCTCTGCATGTTGGCAACACGCCGGACACACCATCCGCCAGCGGAACGGTCAACCGTGTGGTACAGGGCGTGGTTATTCATCCGTGGCAGGCTTAAGAGGATCGTATTATGAGTATTATTTCGACCAAATATCTTTTGCAGGACGCGCAGACAAAGGGTTATGCCGTTCCGGCCTTTAACATCCATAACGCCGAGACGATCCAGGCGATCCTCGAAGTGTGCAGCGAAATGCGCTCGCCTGTGATCCTCGCCGGGACGCCGGGTACTTTTAAACACATTGCGCTGGAGGAGATCTACGCTCTGTGCAGCGCGTACTCCCTGAGCTACGACATGCCGTTGGCGCTGCATCTCGATCATCACGAATCGCTGGATGACATTCGTCGCAAGGTACATGCCGGCGTACGCAGCGCAATGATCGACGGTAGCCACTATCCCTTTGAAGAAAACGTGAAGCTGGTGAAATCGGTGGTCGATTTTTGCCACCTCAACGACTGTAGCGTTGAGGCGGAACTGGGCCGTCTGGGGGGTGTTGAAGATGACATGAGCGTCGACGCCGAAAGCGCATTCCTGACCGACCCGCAGGAGGCGAAACGCTTCGTTGAGCTGACCGGCGTGGACAGCCTCGCCGTTGCCATCGGCACCGCGCACGGCCTCTATACCAAACGCCCCAAAATTGACTTCCAGCGCCTGGCTGAGATCCGCGAGGTGGTAGCGGTTCCGCTGGTGCTGCACGGTGCGAGCGATGTTCCGGATGATGATGTGCGCCGCACTATTGAACTGGGCGTGTGCAAAGTTAATGTCGCAACCGAGTTGAAAATCGCCTTCTCTGATGCGGTCAAAGCCTGGTTTGCCGAGAACCCGCAGGGCAACGATCCGCGCTTTTACATGCGCGTCGGGATGGACGCCATGAAAGAGGTGGTCCGAAGCAAGATCGCCGTTTGCGGTTCGGCTAACCGTCTGCGTATTCCGGCAGAAGCATAACTAAGAGGATCTTACTTTAATGAAAAAAGTGCTCACCCTCTCAATGCTTGCCCTGTGCGTTTCCCATGGCGCGATGGCAGCGAACTACACGCTCACTAACGACAAGATTGCCCTGTCCTTTGATGACGCCAATTCAACGGTGGTGGTAACTGACAAAAAAGCTGACCACCCCATCACCCCGCAGGAACTGTTCTTTCTGACGCTGCCGGACGAAACCAAAATTCACACCGCTGATTTCAAAATCAAGCACGTCGAAAAGCAGGACAGCGCCATTGTCATCGACTTTTCGCGTCCGGATTTTAACGTGACGGTAAAGCTCAACCTGGTGAAAGATAAATACGCCAGCATCGATTACACCCTCGCGGCGGTAGGCCAGCCGCGTGACGTGGCGAAAATCACCTTCTTCCCGACGAAAAAGCAGTCACAGGCACCGTATGTTGACGGGGCGATCAACAGCTCGCCGATCGTTGCTGATTCGTTCTTTATTCTTCCAGATAAACCGATCGTGAATACTTACGCCTATGAAGCGACGACCAACCTCAACGTAGAGTTAAAAACGCCGATTCAGCCCGCAACGCCGGTCAGCTATACCACCTACTTCGGCACCTTCCCGGAAACCAGCCAGCTGCGCCGCAGCGTAAACCAGTTTATTAATGCCGTGCGTCCGCGTCCGTATAAGCCCTACCTGCACTACAACAGCTGGATGGATATTGGCTTCTTTACCCCCTATTCCGAACAGGACGTGCTGGGGCGGATGGATGAATGGAATAAGGAATTTATCGCCGGACGCGGCGTGGCGCTGGACGCCTTCTTGCTGGACGATGGCTGGGACGACCTGACCGGGCGCTGGCTGTTTGGCCCGGCATTCGGCAACGGTTTTGGCAAGGTACGGGAAAAAGCCGACAGCCTGCACAGCTCGGTCGGACTGTGGCTCTCACCGTGGGGAGGCTACAACAAACCGCGCGACATTCGCGTCTCGCATGCAAAAGAGTATGGGTTCGAAACCGTCGACGGGAAGCTGGCCCTGTCAGGGCCTAACTACTTTAAAAACTTCAATGAGCAGATCGTTAAGCTTATCAAAAACGAGCACATTACCTCGTTCAAGCTGGACGGGATGGGTAATGCCAACGCGCATATCCCGGGTAGCCCGTTCGCCTCGGATTTTGACGCCTCCATCGCTCTGCTGCATAACATGCGCAGCGCCAACCCGAATCTGTTTATCAACCTGACGACCGGCACCAACGCCAGTCCGTCCTGGCTGTTCTATGCGGATTCCATCTGGCGTCAGGGTGATGACATCAACCTGTACGGTCCCGGCACGCCGGTGCAGCAGTGGATGACCTACCGCGATGCCGAAACGTACCGCTCCATTGTGCGCAAAGGCCCGCTGTTTCCGCTGAACTCGTTGATGTACCACGGGATCGTCAGCGCGGAGAATGCCTACTACGGTCTGGAGAAGGTACAAACGGACAGCGATTTTGCCGATCAGGTCTGGAGCTACTTCGCCACCGGCACCCAGTTGCAGGAACTGTATATTACCCCTTCAATGCTGAACAAGGCGAAGTGGGATACGCTGGCGCAGGCCGCAAAATGGTCGCGTGACAATGCCAGCGTGCTGGTGGATACGCACTGGATTGGCGGAGACCCGACGGCACTGCAGGTTTACGGCTGGGCTTCGTGGAGTAAAGAGAAAGCCATACTCGGCTTGCGTAACCCCTCGGACAAGCCGCAAAGCTACTATCTGGATTTAGCGAAAGAATTCGAAATACCCACGGGAGACGCGGCGAAGTTTAGTCTCAAAGCGGTGTACGGCAGTAATTCAACCGTACCGGAGGAGTACAAAAACGCCGTGGTGATTACGCTGCAACCGCTGGAAACGCTGGTGTTTGAGGCGATACCAGTTAGCTAAAAGACGCAAAGATCTGTAGGCCGGGTAAGGCGCAGCCGCCACCCGGCAAAACTGGCAGGGGATGCCTTACTCCCCCTGCTGTTCCAGCGCATATTTATACAACGCATTTTTCTTCACGCCGTGAATTTCTGCCGCCAGCGCAGCGGCTTTCTTCAACGGCAGTTCCGCCTGCAGCAGCGCCAGCGTACGCAGCGCGTCGGCAGGAAGCGCGTCTTCTTCCGCCTTGTGCCCTTCGACAATCAGCACCATTTCGCCTTTGCGGCGGTTTTCGTCTTCCTTCACCCACGCCAGCAGTTCACCGACTGGCGCGCCGTGAATGGTTTCCCAGGTTTTGGTCAGCTCACGCGCCAGCACCACGTAGCGGGATTCGCCCCAGACGGTGACCATATCTTCCAGGCTTTCCAGCAGGCGGTGAGTGGATTCGTAGAAGATCAGGGTACGCGGCTCGGCTTCCAGTTCCTTTAATACATCGCGACGGCCTTTGGATTTGGCAGGGAGGAAGCCTTCATAGCAGAAACGGTCAGACGGCAAACCTGCGGCGCTCAATGCAGCAATCGCGGCGCACGGCCCCGGCAGTGGCACAACGCGAATCCCGGCTTCGCGACAGGTGCGCACCAGATGGTAGCCAGGATCGTTAATCAGCGGCGTCCCGGCGTCAGAGACCAGCGCGATGTTCTGCCCCTCTTTGAGCTTCGCCACCAGCGTTTCGGCTTTTTGTTGCTCATTGTGATCGTGCAGGGCAAACAAACGGGCGTTAATCGCGAAATGTTGCAGCAGTAAACCGGTGTGTCGGGTGTCTTCAGCGGCAATTAAATCAACAGTTTGCAATACGTTCAGCGCACGTTGGGTAATATCAGACAAATTCCCGATAGGAGTAGGTACAATATAAAGCTGGCCTTGAGAATTATCTGCCGTTTCGTGTTGTTTCATTGTTTCGTCCGTATTGCCGATTTAATATTGAGCATTGCGTAAAAAAAATCACTGGATACAGTATGGTACCGTTAACGTTTCTTCGAAAAAAAGCCACGCGCAGCGTGCCGCTGCTGCTCGCAGCCCTGATTTTTGCAGGCTGTGGCACCCAGGCACCTGACCAGAGCACCGCCCATCTTCAGGGCTCCGCTCAGGCTGATTCTGGCTTTTATCTGCAACAAATGTCGCAGAGTACAAATGATACCAGGATCAACTGGCAATTACTCGCCATTCGTGCACTGCTGAAAGAGGGCAAAACCCAGCAGGCTGCCGAGCTGTTCGGCCAACTGCCGAAAGAGCTTAACGATACTCAGCAACTTGAGCAGAGCCTGCTCTCTGCCGAGCTGAAGGTCGCGCAGAAAGATTATGATGGCGCGAAAAAGATCCTGGGGAGCATCGACCTGAGCGCGCTGGATAAAAACCAGCAGGCGCGCTTCTGGCAGGCGGGCATTACCGCTGAGCAGGGGCGCCCTTCCCTGACGCTCCTGCGTGCCTTGATTGCCCAGGAGCCGCTGCTCGCCGGTGCCGACAAGCAGAAAAACATTGATGCCACCTGGCAGGCGCTTGCCTCGATGACCCAGGATCAGGCAAAGGCGCTGGTCATTAACGCGGACGAAAACGTGCTTCAGGGCTGGCTTGATCTGCAGCAGATGTGGTTTAACAACCGCAGCGATCCAAAAATGCTGAAAGCCGGTATTACCGACTGGCAGACCCGTTACCCGCAGAACCCGGGCGCGAAAATGCTGCCAACCCAGCTGGTGAATGTGCAGAACTTTAAGCCTGCGTCGACAAGCAAAATTGCGCTGCTTCTGCCGCTGAATGGCCAGGCGGCAGTGTTTGGCCGTACGATTCAACAGGGCTTTGAAGCGGCGAAAAACGGCACCACGCCGGTAACGGGCAGTGCGGTTCCGGTGCAGGCAGCGCAGGCGGCCAACGTGAACGATGTTGTCAGCCCCTCCACCGCCGAGACCAGTGACCTGACCACCGCACAAACCCCGGCGCAGGGTACAATGCAAAACCCGGTTACCGCACCGACAACCCCTCCGGCGACTGCTGCTGCACCTGCGCCACAGCCTGCGGCTGAGGCACAAGCGACGCCTGCACCAGAGGCTACGGCAGAACAGCCTCAACAGCAGCCGGCACAACCTACCGCTCAACCTGCAGCACTGCCGCAGGCCGTGGCAGCTACCAGCGCCAACCCGGGCGCTGAATTGAAAATCTACGACACCAGTTCGAAGCCGCTTGACCAGGTGCTGGCGCAGGTTCAGCAGGACGGGGCAAGCATCGTTGTCGGCCCGCTGCTGAAAAACAACGTGGAAGAGCTGATGAAGAGCAATACCACGCTGAACGTACTGGCGCTCAACCAGCCGGAACAGGTTCAGAACCGGGCCAATATTTGCTACTTCGCACTCTCTCCGGAAGATGAAGCCCGCGATGCGGCACGTCATATCCACGAGCAGGGTAAACAGGCCCCGCTGCTGCTGATCCCGCGCAGTACACTGGGCGATCGCGTGGCTAATGCTTTTGCCGACGAGTGGCAGAAGCTGGGCGGCGGCATCGTGCTGCAGCAGAAATTCGGTTCCGTCTCTGAACTGCGTGCGGGCGTTAACGGTGGAGCGGGTATCGCGCTTAACGGCAGTCCGGTTTCCGCCAGCCTGCCGCAGCAGCAGAGCGTGACCATTGGCGGCCTGACCATCCCTGCCCCGCCAACCGACGCGCAGATAAGCGGTGGTGGTAAAGTGGATGCGGCCTATATCGTTGCCACGCCGCAGGAGATCGCCTTTATCAAGCCGATGATCGCGATGCGTAACGGCAGCCAGAGCGGTGCAACGCTCTACGCCAGCTCCCGCAGCGCACAGGGCACCGCAGGCCCGGATTTCCGTCTGGAAATGGACGGCCTGCAGTACAGCGAAATCCCGATGCTGGCGGGCAGCAACCCGACACTGATGCAGCAGGCGCTAAGCTCCGTACGTAACGACTACTCTCTGGCGCGTCTGTATGCGATGGGTGTTGATGCGTGGGCGCTGGCAAACCACTTTACCCAGATGCGTCAGGTGCCAGGCTTTGAGCTTAACGGCAACACCGGCGATCTGACCGCCACTCAGGACTGTGTGATTAACAGGAAGTTATCATGGCTCAAATACCAGCAGGGGCAAATCGTCCCGGCCAGTTAAGCCGTAAAGAGACCGGCGATGCGTGGGAGTTAAAAGCGCGTCGCTGGCTCGAAGGCAAAGGACTGCGCTTTATCGCCGCTAACGTCCGCGGGCGCGGCGGCGAAATTGATCTGATCATGAAAGACGGTCAGGTGATTGTGTTTGTAGAAGTCCGCTTTCGACAGTCTTCCCGTTTTGGCGGTGCTGCCGCCAGCGTGACGCTCGCCAAACAACATAAATTATTACAGACTGCCCACTTGTGGCTTGCCCGCCATAATGGGAGCTTTGATACTGTGGATTGCCGTTTCGATGTGATAGCCTTCACCGGAAATGAGATCGAATGGCTTAAAAACGCTTTTGGCGAAGACGCATAATTAAGATTTAAAAGGGATAACGTGCTCGAAAGAATTAAAGTGTGCTTCACAGAAAGCATCCAGACTCAGATTGCCGCGGCGGAAGCCCTTCCGGACGCGATCTCTCGCGCTGCAATGACGCTGGTGCAATCCCTGCTTAACGGCAACAAAATCCTCTGTTGTGGCAACGGAACCTCAGCCGCCAACGCACAGCATTTTGCTGCCAGCATGATTAACCGTTTTGAAACCGAACGCCCGAGTTTACCTGCCATTGCACTTAATACCGATAATGTGGTCTTAACAGCGATTGCTAACGATCGTCTGCATGACGAAATCTACGCGAAACAGGTGCGCGCCCTGGGGCATGCCGGCGATGTGCTGCTGGCGATCTCCACGCGCGGCAACAGCCGGGACATCGTCAAAGCCGTTGAAGCCGCCGTTACCCGCGACATGACCATCGTCGCCTTAACCGGCTATGACGGCGGTGAGCTGGCGGGTCTGCTAGGGCCGCAGGATGTGGAAATCCGCATTCCGTCTCACCGTAGCGCACGTATCCAGGAGATGCATATGCTCACGGTGAACTGCTTATGCGATTTGATCGATAACACGCTTTTCCCTCACCAGGATGATTAAGGAGTTTTTATGAAGGCTTTATCGACCCTCGCAGTCCTTATGTCTGCATTACTGCTTCAGGGATGTATCGCTGCGGCTGTTGTGGGTACTGCCGCAGTAGGCACCAAAGCGGCGACCGATCCGCGCTCTGTGGGAACGCAGGTGGATGACGGTACGCTGGAGCTGCGGGTCAACAGTGCGCTGTCGAAAGACGAACAAATCAAGAAAGAAGCGCGTATCAACGTGACGGCCTATCAGGGCAAAGTCCTGCTGACGGGTCAGGCACCGAATACCGAACTCTCCAGCCGCGCGAAGCAGATCGCAATGGGCGTTGAGGGCACCACGGAAGTCTTCAATGAAATCCGCCAGGGTCAGCCAATCAGCCTGGGCACCGCGTCGTCTGACACCTGGATCACCACCAAAGTCCGCTCCCAGCTGCTGGGTTCAGACCAGGTGAAATCCTCAAACGTAAAAGTAACGACCGAAAACGGTGAAGTGTTCCTGCTGGGTCTGGTGACCGATCGTGAAGGGAAAGCGGCGGCGGATATCGCCAGCCGGGTGAGCGGCGTGAAGCACGTCACCACCGCGTTTACCTACATTAAGTAATCCACGTCTGACTAAAGGCCCGGTAGGCGCGAGCGCCACCGGGCTTTTTTTACATCAACGCAATACTCCCCACCATCACTCCGCTCAACGCCACCAGCCCCGCCGTCAGCCACAGCGCTTTCGCCGGGAAAGACTTACGCAGCATGATGAGCGACGGCAGGCTGATTGCCGGCAAGGTGATAAGCAGCGCCAGCGCCGGTGCGGTACCCATACCGGCCAGCATCATGGTCTGGACAATCGGAATTTCTGCCGCCGTGGGGATCACAAACAGGCAGCCTGCAACGGCCATCGCAATCACCCACATCAGCGTGTTGTCGATCGCCCCATCCGCATGCGGGAAGAGCCAGACGCGCGCCGCGCCCAGAACCAGTACCGCCAGGATATAGACCGGAATGGTGCTCCAGAAAAGCTGCCACAGCGCCTTACCCCAGCGAGTGAAGAAACCGCCCTGCGGTTCGCTGACGTCCAGTTCAACGGCTGCGGGTTCGACGGCAGTATCCTTCACCAGTTTTTGTACCAGCGTCGCCACCACCAGCACCGTCAGCAGCCCGGCAACCAGACGGATAGCGGCAAAATGCCAGCCGAGCACAAAGCCCATAAACACCAGCGTCGCCGGGTTGAGCAGCGGGTTCCCCATCCAGAATGCCAGCGCACCGCCCATGGATACGCGCTGGCGGCGCATACCCGCCGCTACCGGTGCGGCACAGCAGGAGCACATCATGCCCGGCAGAGAGAAAATCGTCCCCAGCAGCGTGCCCTGAAAGCGCGGCTGCCCGAGTGTTTTCACCAGCCAGTTTCGCGGAATAAGTACCTGAATCAGCGATCCCAGGATTACCCCTAAGACGGCAGCTTTCCACACCGCCAGGAAGTAGACCATGGCGTAATCCCATGCCGCCTTCAGCGGGCTGGCATCAGCCTGAGCGAGTATAGATTTACCGATGCTGTGCGTTTCGGCGGCGGTGAAGGCTTTGCCGTAGTACGGCTGCCATTTCACATACCAGAGGCCAATGATGACCACGAGAAAGAAGAGTGCGGGCTTCCACCATTGGACAGGTGTTGCCGCCTGAGATGAAGACTGACCAGTCATACCATTCCCCGGAGAGTGTTATTTAATAAGCCGGAGAAGTTTACGCCTCGCCCTGCGCGATTTCACGCAGTTTTGCCGAAGGGATGACATTGACGCCCTCCTGCGACGGTGCCAGCGCCTCTTTCAGCATCGCCTGCGCGACGTCCCGCGCCTCGATGGACTTCCAGTTACCCGGCAGGATACGAAACAGCGGGGCGAAGAAGGATTCGTTAAAACGCCGTTCGTCGCGGTGGCCCATCAGCATGGAAGGCCGCACGATAGTCAGGCGCTCCCACTTCTGCGCAATCAGCGCCTCTTCCATTTTGCCCTTCACCTGATTGTAAAAAAACGGTGAGCCGGTGCTCGCGCCGTGCGAGCTCACCACCAGGAAATGTTTTGCCCCCAGCTTTTTCGCCGTCAGGGCGGTATCCACCACCAGCGTGTAGTCCGCATGGACGAACGCTTCTTTACTGCCCGCCTCACGCCGCGTCGTGCCCAGGCAGCAAAAGGCGATATCTATAGGATCCTGCACCTGCGCCAGCGCGTCGGTGAGCTGGGGATCGTGCGGGTTATAGACGCCGGTGATATCCAACAGCGGGCGGCGCGTCGGGGCGGCAATATAGTTGATATGCCGGTCCTGGATCAGCAACCGCAGCAGATGTCCACCCACCAGCCCGGTTGCGCCGGTAATCAGTACCTGACTCATCTTATCCCCTTTACAGAATTGTCCGTTTGCGATCTGGACCTGCTCTACCACACTTAAAAGTCTGTTACCGGTAAGTATTTACCACAAACGGGAAAAAAACAGTCTGAAGCGAAAACAACGGAGGAAGCATGGGTAAAAAAATCGCAGTCTTGATTACCGACGAGTTTGAAGATTCAGAATTTACGTCGCCAGCTGAGGCATTCCGCAAGGCAGGCCACGAGGTCATCACCATTGAGAAAGAAGCGGGTAAAACCGTGAAGGGCCACAAGGGCGAAGCCAGCGTGACCATCGATGAGTCCATCGATAACGTCAGCCCGTCAGATTTCGACGCCCTGCTGTTACCGGGCGGCCATTCACCGGATTCCCTGCGCGGGGACGAGCGTTTCGTCACCTTTACCCGTGACTTCGTCGGCACCGGCAAGCCGGTCTTTGCCATCTGCCACGGCCCGCAGCTGCTGATCAGCGCTGAAGTGGTCCGCGGGCGTAAGCTTACGGCGGTGAAACCGATCGTTATCGATCTGAAAAACGCAGGGGCCGAGTTTTACGATCAGGAGGTGGTCAACGATAACGACCAACTGATCACCAGCCGGACCCCGGACGATCTCCCGGCGTTTAACCGCGAAGCGCTACGCCTGCTCGGCGCGTAGCCAGTGAAGCTTCTTGCCAAAGCCCAGGGTGTTGTCGGTAAATTTCAGCTCATCAATCCGGATTTCCCACACCGGGGCTTTTAGCGCAGCAGCAACCGGGAAGCGGCTCGTGTAGCGTTTACGCTGTGCGTCGCTTTCTTCACCTTCCAGACGACGAATCTCACCCTTGAACTGCACGCCGCGGATCAGCGCGACCGTTTTCGGCTGACCGTTTACCGTGCCCGCCACTTTTGCCTGCTGGCCGGTCATCTGGGCATGCCGCGTTTTGCCCTCACTCATGACGTAAAAAGCGACGCGTTCAGGATCGTAGTAGTAAAAGGCGTTGGCGCACCACATTTCGCCCTCGCTATATACGCACCAGGTCACGACGTGCTGCTTTGCCAGCCAGCGGTTAATGGCGGCTAGTGTTTCCATTTTCGTTCTCTCTCATGCTATGGTGCGTTCACCTTAACATACTGAATCTGTTTACCGTGTGCTGGTTTCTCTATCTTGTCCGAACCGCTGATAACGCACTCTACACCGGGATCACCACCGATGTGGCGCGGCGTTTTTTACAACATCAAACGGGGAAAGGGGCAAAAGCGCTGCGGGGGAAAGGCGAACTGCAGCTGGCTTTTTCTGCCGCCGTGGGGGACAGATCGCTGGCACTCAGGCTGGAGTACCGTATTAAGCAGCTAACGAAGCGCCAGAAGGAGCGCCTCGTGACCGGAGACGGCTCCTTTGAGGCGCTACGCGAGAGCCTGATTAAAAGCGATTAAAATGGTCGTGGTAGTCCACCAGACCATTTACGCCGTTCAGAGCATCATCCGCCAGGCGATGCACCTGGAAGGCGGATTCGGTACCCGGCCAGCGGCAGCGAAGATCGTAATGCGCGGCCTGCTCGAAGCCTAAACGGCCATAGAACGCCGGATCGCCCAGCGTGACGACGGCGGCATAACCAAACTCATTCAGCGAGTCCAGCCCTTCATAGACCAACTGGCGCGCCAGGCCCTGCCCGCGGTAGTTTTCATCTACCGCCAGCGGTGCCATGCCCACCCACTGAAGATCTTCACCCTGAACGATCACCGGGCTGAAGGCAACATAGCCGACAACCTGACCTTCGTCATCGGTGGCAACCAGCCCCAGCGTGATCAGGCCGTCTTCACGGAGATCGTGGACCAGTTGGGCTTCCGCATCGCTCTCAAAAGAGCGGCGTAATAACGCATCGATACCCGGTGCATCAATCCCTATTTCGACTCGAATCAGCATGGCTCACCTACTGAAGTGTGTTTACTGTCCGGCGGGGATTTCAGCCCCGCCTCAACAAAATCTGCCATTTGCATCAACATCACGCGCAGCGCTTTCGGCATCTGCTCCAGCTCAATGGCATCCATTAAATTCTTCACGTACAGGCCCAGCTCCGTGTCGCCTTCAATCACCAGACGGCGCTGGAAGAAGAGCGTATCCGGATCCTGTTTACGCGCGGCGATCATCAGCAGATCGCTGGCGTTGGCGCTAAAGCTCACGTCCGCCTCGGCGGTTTCGCGGACGATCAGCTGGTCATTCTCAACGGAGGTAAACCAACGCAGCCCGATGTCACGCACCTCAATGCTCAACCAGCGGCCTTCCAGGAATTCCAGCTCGCCATCCTGCAGCGCCTGGCGGAACTGCCAGCTCAGGACCTGCTCCAGCACCTGACGTTTGAGCGCGAACGGCGCCAGCTTGACCGGCACGCTCAGCATTGATGGGCCAAATTGTACGAGACGTGAACGCAGTTTATCCAGCACGAGCTTTACTCCCTGATATCTATAGTCCTGCTATTTTGCCATATCCGACGCACAACATAGCGGCGTAAATCAACAAACCGTCGTCCGGACAACCTCATTATTGGTGCCATCAATACGCCATTAGCTGCCTTAAATCAAAAATTGTCGCGTATGGGTTAATTAAAATCCCAGCTCGTTAACATTTTTGCGATCGACAACATCAGGATAAATTATGGAGCTGCTCTGCCCTGCCGGAAACCTTCCGGCGCTTAAGGCGGCCATCGAGAATGGGGCCGATGCGGTCTATATCGGGCTGAAGGATGACACCAACGCCCGCCATTTTGCTGGCCTTAACTTTACGGAGAAAAAGCTTCAGGAAGCCGTTAACTTCGTTCATCAGCACCGCCGCAAGCTGCATATTGCCATCAACACGTTTGCCCATCCTGACGGTTACGCCCGCTGGCAGCGCGCGGTGGACATGGCAGCACAGCTGGGCGCCGATGCGTTAATCCTGGCCGACCTCGCCATGCTTGAGTATGCGGCAGAACGCTATCCGCATATTGAGCGCCACGTCTCTGTTCAGGCATCTGCCACCAACGAAGAGGCGGTGCGTTTTTACCATCAAAACTTTGACGTCGCCCGCGTGGTGCTGCCGCGCGTGCTCTCTATTCATCAGGTTAAGCAACTCGCGCGCGTCACGCCAGTGCCGCTGGAGGTTTTTGCCTTTGGTAGTCTGTGCATCATGGCCGAAGGCCGTTGCTATCTTTCTTCTTACTTAACCGGTGAATCGCCGAATACCGTCGGGGCCTGCTCCCCTGCCCGCTTCGTCCGCTGGCAGCAGACCCCGCAGGGGCTGGAGTCGCGTCTGAATGAAGTTCTGATCGACCGCTATCAGGACGGTGAAAACGCGGGTTATCCGACGCTGTGCAAAGGCCGCTACCTGGTCGACGGCGAGCGCTACCACGCGCTGGAAGAGCCCACCAGCCTTAACACGCTGGAGCTGCTGCCGGAGCTGCTGGCCGCCAATATTGCCTCGGTGAAAATTGAAGGTCGCCAGCGCAGTCCGGCCTATGTGAGCCAGGTGGCGAAAGTGTGGCGTCAGGCCATCGACCGCTGCATGGCGGACCCGCAGAACTACGCCCCACAGGCGGCGTGGATGGAGACGCTCGGATCGATGTCCGAAGGCACGCAAACCACGCTGGGCGCGTATCACCGTAAATGGCAGTGAGATAACCATGAAATATTCATTAGGGCCGGTGCTCTACTACTGGCCAAAAGAG
The DNA here is from genome assembly GCF_014896175.1 of Enterobacter cloacae complex sp. I3. Taxonomy (NCBI): domain Bacteria; kingdom Pseudomonadati; phylum Pseudomonadota; class Gammaproteobacteria; order Enterobacterales; family Enterobacteriaceae; genus Enterobacter; species Enterobacter cloacae complex sp. I3. Next base: position 118,498 of record NZ_JADBQZ010000013.1, on the reverse strand, counting down.
ACGCTGGAAGATTTTTACCAACAGGCCGCCACCAGCAGCGCCGATGTGATTTACCTCGGTGAAGCAGTATGCAGCAAACGCCGCGCAACCAAAGTGGGCGACTGGCTGGAGATGGCGAAAAGCCTGGCCGGGAGCGGCAAACAGGTGGTGCTGTCAACGCTCGCGCTGGTGCAGGCTTCGTCCGAACTGGGCGAGCTGAAGCGCTACGTCGAAAACGGTGAGTTTCTGCTGGAAGCGAGCGACCTGGGGGTAGTGAACATGTGCGCCGAACGCAGGCTGCCGTTTGTCGCAGGCCATGCGCTGAACTGCTATAACGCCGTCACCCTGCGCCTGCTGCTCAAACAGGGAATGACCCGCTGGTGCATGCCGGTGGAGCTCTCCCGTGACTGGCTGGCAAACCTGCTGAATCAGTGCGACGAGCTGGGCATTCGCCATCAGTTCGAAGTGGAAGTGCTGAGCTACGGTCATCTGCCGCTGGCCTACTCTGCCCGCTGCTTCACCGCGCGATCGGAAGACCGCCCGAAAGATGAATGTGAAACCTGCTGCATCAAGTACCCGAACGGGCGCAGCATGCTGTCGCAGGAGAACCAGCAGGTGTTTGTCCTGAACGGCATTCAGACCATGAGCGGTTACGTCTATAACCTCGGCAACGAACTGGCGTCGATGGACGGGCTGGTGGACATGGTGCGCCTGTCGCCGCTGGATACCAGCGTTTTCGCGATGCTGGACGCCTTCCGCGCTAACGAAAACGGCGCGTCGCCGCTGCCGCTGGCGGCAAACAGCGACTGCAACGGTTACTGGAAACGTCTGGCCGGGCTGGAACTTCAGGCCTAAAAAAGGCTCACTTTGTTAACAACGGTTATCATTTTTTAATGCAGTATTAAAGATTGACCGTCGACAAAGTGAGCTGTTATGACTGACAAAACCATTCCGTTTTCGGTGCTGGATCTGGCACCGATCCCACAAGGCTCCTCGGCAAGAGAAGCCTTCACGCACTCTCTCGATCTGGCTCAGCTGGCCGAAAAGCGTGGCTATCACCGCTACTGGCTGGCAGAACATCACAACATGGTCGGCATTGCCAGCGCCGCTACATCGGTGCTGATTGGCTACCTGGCAGCGAATACCACCACTTTACACCTTGGCTCCGGTGGAGTGATGCTGCCGAACCACGCCCCGCTGGTGATAGCCGAGCAGTTCGGGACGCTGAATACCCTCTATCCGGGCCGTATTGACCTGGGGCTTGGCCGCGCGCCGGGGAGCGACCAGCCGACCATGCGCGCCCTGCGCCGCCATATGAGCGGCGATATCGATAACTTCCCGCGCGACGTGGCGGAACTGGTGGACTGGTTCGACGCGCGCGATCCGAACCCGCACGTGCGCCCGGTGCCGGGCTATGGCGAGAAGATCCCGGTGTGGCTGTTAGGCTCGAGCCTGTATAGCGCGCAGCTCGCCGCGCAGCTGGGGCTGCCGTTCGCGTTCGCCTCCCACTTCGCGCCGGATATGCTGCATCAGGCGCTGCACCTCTACCGTACGAACTTCAAAACGTCCGAGCGTCTGGAGAAGCCGTACGCGATGGTGTGTATTAACATCATTGCCGCTGACAGCAATCGCGACGCGGAATTCCTGTTTACCTCTATGCAGCAGGCGTTTGTGAAGCTGCGCCGCGGCGAGACGGGCCAGTTGCCGCCTCCGGTGGAAAATATGCATCAGCTGTGGTCGGCCTCCGAGCAGTATGGCGTGCAGCAGGCGTTGAGCATGTCGCTGGTGGGTGATAAGGCAAAAGTGCGTCACGGGCTGGAAGCAGTGCTGCGTGAAACGCAGGCGGATGAAATTATGGTCAACGGCCAGATTTTCGATCACCAGGCGCGTTTGCATTCGTTTGACCTGGCGATGCAGGTGAAAGAAGAATTGGTGGGGTAGTTTTTTGCCGGATGGCGGCTTCGCCTTATCCGGCCTACGCGGTCCCTGTAGGCCCGGTAAGCGTAGCGCCACCGGGCAATGTGTTTACTGGTACACAGGCAACAGGTTAAAGCTCGACAGCACGTGGACCAGCGCGTTACCCACCCCAAATACCAGGATCAGCGCAATCATCGGTTTACCGCCCCAGACGCGAAATTTCGGGCTGCCGAAGCGTTTACGTGATTTACGTGCCAGCAGCGCTGGCACAATCGCCGCCCAGATGGTGGCCGCCAGCCCTGCATAGCCTATGGCGTACAGGAAACCGTTCGGCCACAGCAGACCGCCGACAATCGGCGGCAGGAAGGTCAGCAGCGCCGTCTTGAAACGCCCCATCGCAGAATCGTCAAAGCCAAACAGATCCGCCAGGTAGTCAAACAGGCCCAGCGTCACACCGAGGAATGAACTCGCCACCGCAAAGTTGGAGAAGACCACCAGCAGCAGATCCAGACTGCGGCTGTTTAGCACGCCGCTCAGCGCCTGCACCAGCACGTCAATGTTACCGCCCTTTTGCGCAATGCCGATAAACTCCGGGCGCGGGATGTTGCCCATTGTCCCCAGCAGCCAAATCACATACAGCCCAAGCGCCAGCAGCGTGCCGTAGACCAGGCACTTCACGATGGTGCGCGGATCCTTGCCGTAGTACTTCATCAGGCTCGGCACGTTGCCGTGGTAGCCGAACGACGCCAGACAGAACGGCAGGGTCATTAGCAGATACGGCGTGTAGGAGGGATTAACTTCCGCAACGTTAAACAGCGTGGCGGGCGTAACGTGCCCCAGCAGGCTGCCGAAGGTCAGGAAGAAGGTGATGACCTTCGCGCCCAGCACAATCGCCGTCATGCGGCTCACCGCTTTGGTGCTCATCCAGACGATAAACGCCACGCCCAGCGCAAAGCAGAGTCCCGCCAGACGCGCCGGAACGTTCAGCGACATCTCCGAAAAGGTGTGATGCAGAATCGAGCCGCTTGCTGAGATGTACGCGTAGGTCAGGATGTAGAGCACAAATGCGATGGAAAGGCCGTTCACCAGGTTCCAGCCTTTGCCCAGCAGATCTTTGGTGATGGTGTCGAAGCTGGAGCCAATGCGGTAGTTCAGGTTCGCTTCAAGGATCATCAAGCCGGAATGCAGCATGCAGAACCAGGTGAACACCAGCGCGGCCAGCGACCAGAAGAACCACGCACCGGACATGACCACGGGCAGGGAAAACATCCCGGCACCTATAATGGTTCCGCCGATGATCACCACGCCGCCAAGCAGCGAAGGTGACGTTTGGGTGGTGGTTAGTGTCGCCATACAGCCTTTTCTCCAGTTAATCATGCGGTTCTGCATTTTAGTGTGATGCACTGTACCAGTACAAGAGTACAAAGGGAATAAAAAAAGCCCCGATAGCGTGTATCGGGGCTGTATATTTTACTTTACGTCAGAAGCGAAAGGCTTACGCGTCACCGAAACGACGACGGCTGGTGCCTTCTTCACGACGTGGGCCACGGCTTTCGCGGCGCTCGCCGGAGAAACGACGACCTTCACCACCGCGACCTTCACTGCGACCGCCTTCACGACGCTCGCCGCCGAAACCGCGACCACCGCCACGACGTTCGCCACCGCGGTCAGGACGTGGCTGTGCATCGCCCAGCAGCTGCATGTTCATCGGCTTGTTCAGGATGCGGGTGCGAGTAAAGTGCTGAAGTACTTCGCCCGGCATGCCTTTTGGCAGTTCGATAGTAGAGTGGGATGCAAACAGCTTGATGTTACCAATGTAACGGCTGCTGATGTCGCCTTCGTTAGCAATCGCGCCAACGATGTGACGAACTTCAACACCATCATCACGGCCCACTTCAATGCGATACAGTTCCATATCGCCTGCGTCACGACGTTCACGACGTGGACGGTCTTCACCACCACGCTCTGGACGGTCGCCGCGTGGACCACGGTCGTTACGGTCGCCACGACGTTCGAAACGATCGTCACGGTCACGGAACTCACGCTTAGGACGCATCGGTGCATCTGGTGGCACGATCAGGCTACGTTCGCCCTGAGCCATTTTCAGCAGTGCTGCAGCCAGAGTTTCCATGTCCAGCTCTTCGCCTTCAGCGACAGGCTGGATCTGCGACAGCAGCGCGCGGTACTGATCCAGATCGCTGCTTTCCAGCTGCTGCTGTACTTTCGCGGCGAATTTTTCCAGACGGCGTTTGCCCAGCAGGTCTGCGTTTGGCAGGTCGGCTTCTGGAATGGTCAGCTTCATGGTGCGTTCAATGTTGCGCAGCAGACGACGCTCGCGGTTCTCAACGAACAGCAGCGCACGGCCAGCACGACCCGCACGACCGGTACGACCGATACGGTGAACGTAAGACTCGGAGTCCATCGGGATGTCGTAGTTGACAACCAGGCTGATACGCTCAACGTCCAGACCACGTGCTGCCACGTCGGTTGCAATCAGGATATCCAGACGACCGTCTTTCAGACGCTCCAGCGTCTGCTCACGCAGGGCCTGGTTCATGTCGCCGTTCAGCGCTGCGCTGTTATAGCCGTTACGCTCCAGCGCTTCAGCCACTTCCAGGGTCGCATTTTTGGTACGCACGAAGATAATCGCCGCATCAAAATCTTCCGCTTCCAGGAAACGGACCAGTGCTTCGTTTTTGCGCATGCCGTACACGGACCAGTAGCTCTGGCTGATGTCCGGGCGAGTGGTCACGCTGGACTGAATACGCACTTCCTGCGGCTCTTTCATGAAGCGGCGGGTAATGCGACGGATCGCTTCTGGCATGGTTGCAGAGAACAGAGCGGTCTGGTGACCTTCCGGGATCTGCGCCATGATGGTTTCTACGTCTTCGATGAAGCCCATACGCAGCATTTCATCTGCTTCATCCAGTACCAGGCCGCTCAGTTTAGAGAGGTCCAGAGTACCGCGCTTCAGGTGATCCAGCAGACGGCCCGGCGTACCGACGACAATCTGTGGGCCCTGGCGCAGGGCGCGTAACTGCACGTCATAACGCTGGCCGCCGTACAGGGCTACCACGTTTACGCCGCGCATATGTTTAGAGAATTCCGTCATTGCTTCAGCAACCTGAACAGCCAGTTCACGGGTTGGAGCCAGGACGAGGATCTGCGGTGCACGCAGGTCCGGATCGATGTTGTTCAGCAGCGGCAGCGAGAACGCTGCAGTTTTACCGCTACCAGTCTGGGCCATGCCCAGCACGTCACGACCAGAAAGCAGATGCGGGATACATTCTGCCTGGATCGGAGATGGTTTTTCGTAACCCAGATCGTTAAGGGCTTCAAGGATAGGAGCCTTCAGGCCCAGATCTGCAAAAGTGGTTTCGAATTCAGCCATGTAGTACGAGTGCCTCAATGTCAATGGCGGCCAGTCTACTTAGCTCATCGTGAAAATGATTAGCAATTTTCATTGAAAAGTGTGAACCGGCTCAAAGTAGGTGTATTGACGAACAACAACGCCCTCACCAGTGAAGGTGATGGCAATCAAAAGATTACGGGCTGATGTTTATGTCGTCAGCTATTGCTGGTCCGATTCTGCCAGGTCGTCTTGCTCCTGGCCCAAGAGCGATAATTCCAACAATGCATAACGGTGCTCAACGAAGTTATGTACGTTGTTAGCAACCGCTAATTTGAACAGTGCCGTAGCGCTGTCCATATCCCCCAGACTTAGGTAGTACTTACCTAAATAGAAGTTGGTTTCACTGAGATGCTCAGCGAGCGAGGTGTTATCCGTTGCGTCCGCCTTGAGGCGTTCCATCAGCGTTGCTTCGCTAATGTTGCCCAGGTAGAACTCGACAATGTTCCATCCCCACTGTTCCTTATCCGATTTCTCGAAGCGCTGTTGTAGTGCTTCTTTTGCCTGCTTCTCATCGAGCTTCCGCTCAACGATGTAAAGCCACAGGCTACGGAAAGGATCATTAGGATCGTCTTGATAAAACGCCAGCAGATCATCTTGCGCTAACTTATCACGACCGCCGTAATACAATGCGATACCGCGATTCAAGTGCGCGTAGTTGTAAGTTGGATCAAGCTCAAGTACAGAATCAAACGCTTCATAGGCAGCATCAAAATTGCCTGCCTGCGTTAAATAAATGCCTAAGTAATTGAATACTTCAGGCATATCAGGTCGGATAGCCAGCGCTTGTGAAAAATCATTTCGCGCTAATGCCCTCAGACCGAGACTATCATACAACACTCCGCGCTCATATAAAAGCTGTGCGCGTTCGTCATCGGTTAAAGCCCGACTGGCAAGTATTTGTTCCATGCGTGCCAGAATCACTTCCTGCTGCAAAGTCGGTTGCAATGGCACTGCGAGGACTTCGCTCTTACGCCAGGCAGAGTTGCTGCATCCTGCCAGCGTTAAAGCTGTCGCAACGAAACACCAGCGCAAAAAAGGCTTCATTTCCCACTCCCGAAGACAACTATTGGATGAACGTCCTGTCCCCCGGCGGCTTAACAAGGCGTCCTGCCTGATAACAGGCCCTCCGCAAAGCGGAGGGCAAATGGCAACTTACTCGCCTTGCTGTTCAGCAGCCGGAGCTTCCGGTGCCGCAGCAGGTTGAGACTGCTCGGTTGCTTCTTTAATGCTCAGACGGATACGGCCCTGACGGTCAACTTCCAGAACCTTAACCGGCACTTCCTGACCCATCTGCAGGTAATCGGTCACTTTCTCAACGCGCTTGTCAGCGATCTGAGAGATGTGAACCAGACCTTCTTTACCGCCACCGATGGCAACGAACGCACCAAAGTCAACGATACGGGTCACTTTACCCGCGTAGACGCGGCCCACTTCGATTTCAGCAGTGATTTCTTCGATGCGACGGATAGCGAATTTCGCTTTCTCGCCGTCGGTTGCTGCGATCTTCACAGTACCGTCATCTTCGATTTCGATGGTGGTGCCGGTCTCTTCGGTCAGCGCGCGGATAACAGAACCGCCCTTACCGATAACATCTTTGATCTTGTCTGGATTGATCTTGATGGTGTGAATACGCGGAGCGAATTCAGAGATATCACCGCGTGGCGCGTTGATAGCCTGTTCCATCACGCCCAGGATGTGCAGACGCGCACCTTTAGCCTGGTTCAGAGCAACCTGCATGATCTCCTTGGTGATACCTTCAATTTTGATATCCATCTGCAGGGCAGAGATACCGTCGCGGGAACCCGCTACTTTGAAGTCCATATCACCCAGGTGGTCTTCGTCACCCAGAATGTCAGACAGAACAACGAAGTTGTCGCCTTCTTTAACCAGACCCATTGCGATACCCGCAACGGCGGCTTTGATCGGCACGCCCGCATCCATCAGCGCCAGAGAGGCACCACATACGGAAGCCATGGAAGAAGAACCGTTGGACTCGGTGATTTCAGAAACCACGCGAACGGTGTACGGGAATTTGTCAGCTTCCGGCATCACTGCCAGCACGCCGCGCTTCGCCAGACGACCGTGACCAATTTCACGACGCTTCGGTGAGCCAACCATACCGGTTTCGCCCACAGAGTACGGAGGGAAGTTGTAGTGGAACAGGAAGTTGTCAGTACGCTCGCCCATCAGTTCATCGATGATCTGCGCGTCACGTGCGGTACCCAGGGTTGCGGTAACCAGCGCCTGCGTTTCACCACGGGTGAACAGCGCAGAACCGTGAGTACGCGGCAGTACGCCAGTGCGTACGTCCAGACCACGAATCATGTCTTTTTCACGGCCATCGATACGCGGCTCGCCTGCCAGTACGCGGCTACGAACAACGTTTTTCTCGATAGCGTGCAGAATTTCGCCAATTTCGTTAGCGTCCAGCGTTTCGTCTTCGGCAACCAGGGTCGCGGTTACTTCAGATTTGATCGCGTCAACCTGAGCGTAACGCTCCTGTTTGTCGGTGATGCGGTAAGCGTCGCTCAGACGAGATTCTGCCAGTGCCGCAACGCGTGCGTTCAGCGCATCGTTTGCTGCTTCTGGCTGCCAGTCCCAACGTGGCTTACCGGCTTCTTTCACCAGGTCGTTGATGTTCTGGATAACAATCTGCTGCTGCTCATGACCGAACACCACAGCGCCCAGCATCTGGTCTTCGCTCAGCAGTTCAGCTTCGGATTCAACCATCAGCACAGCCGCTTCAGTACCGGCAACAACCAGGTCCAGCTTACTTTCTTTCAGCTCTTCCTGAGTTGGGTTCAGCACGTACTGGTCATTGATGTAACCGACGCGCGCGGCACCGATTGGGCCATTGAATGGAATACCAGACAGTGACAGGGCAGCGGAGGCACCGATCATCGCAACGATGTCCGGGTTAACCTGTGGGTTAACGGAAACAACGGTCGCAATAACCTGCACTTCGTTAACGAAGCCTTCCGGGAACAGCGGACGAACCGGGCGGTCAATCAGACGCGCGATCAGGGTTTCGCCTTCGCTTGGACGGCCTTCACGACGGAAGAAACCACCCGGGATTTTGCCGGCAGCGTAGGTACGCTCCTGGTAGTTAACGGTCAGCGGGAAGAAGTCCTGACCTGGTTTAGCTTTTTTCTGGCCCACAACGGTCACGAATACCGCGGTGTCATCCATGCTTACCATAACGGCAGCAGTCGCCTGGCGTGCCATCATGCCGGTTTCCAGCGTGACGGTATGTTGACCATACTGGAATTTACGAACGATCGGATTCAGCAAAATTCTATCCTTTCTTAAATGTATGACAGCACACCGCCGGCGTGCTGTCGATTTAACCCGACCTTCTTCGCATCCTCGCGACTAATGACAACCGACACCCCCATGGGTGAAGCCTCTCATTAGCCGCGCGAACCTCTGCAATGAAGATCATTTATAGCAACAATACAATAGTTTCCATTGAATTGCTGCCGTCTGGTTGAAAAAAGGGGCCATCAGGCCCCCTTTTCTGAAACTCGCAAGACTTAGCGACGCAGACCCAGACGCTCGATCAGCGCGGTGTAGCGTGCAACATCTTTACGCTTCAGGTAGTCGAGCAGTTTACGACGCTGAGAAACCATGCGCAGCAGACCACGACGGCTGTGGTGATCTTTTTTGTGCTCTGCAAAGTGACCCTGCAGGTGGTTAATCTGTGCAGTCAGCAGTGCAACCTGAACTTCGGTAGAACCGCTGTCGTTAGTACCACGACCAAACTCAGAAACGATTTTAGCTTTAGCTTCAACGCTTAGAGACATTTTCAAACTCCAAAGTATAAAAAATGTAAGGGTGCCGATCTCTAATTCAGCGACCCCATGTACGCCCCGCAGATTGTTAAACAATTTACCGGGCGTTAAGCGGCGATATTCTACTCGTCTCCCCTGCTTATCGCAAGGTGAGGCGTAATCACCGTCACGCGCCGACCGGATATTCGACGACCAGACGACGCGGCGCAACGCGCCCTTCACCGTCCATTTCGCCCATACCGATGAATTTCCCTTCGTCACCTTCCGTCACGCGTACCAGTCCATCCAGCGGCGCATCCGCCGTACGAACCGGGTTTCCGTTCTTAAAGTAAACGGACGATGTTAAAGGAAGATTAATGATCGGGAAGTCCGCTGCCGGACTGTCCATTGGCATCAGCAGTGGATCCAGCAAATCTGCTGGTTCCACTCCCTGCGCTTGTGCCTGTTCAGCCAGCGCGCGCAGCTGCTCAAGCGTCACCATGCGTTCCACCGGATATTTACTGACCGCCAGACGACGCAGATAAATCACATGCGCACCGCAGCCCAGCTTTTCACCCAGGTCGTCGATGATGGTGCGAATATAGGTCCCTTTCGAACAGTGGACTTCCAGCTCCAGCTCGTCACCTTCGTGGCGAATGAACAGCAGCTCATACACGGTTATCGGACGCGCTTCGCGCGGGACGTCAATTCCCTGGCGCGCATATTCGTAGAGCTTCTTGCCCTGATATTTCAGCGCCGAATACATCGATGGCACCTGCATCGTGTCTCCGCGGAAGCTCTCCAGGGCCGCATCAAGCTGTTCGGCGCTGAAGGTCACCGGGCGCTCTTCCACCACCTGACCATCCGCGTCGGAAGTATCCGTACGCTGGCCCAGCTTAGCGATAACGCGGTAGCGTTTATCGGAATCGAGCAGGTACTGGGAAAACTTTGTCGCTTCACCCAGGCAAATCGGCAGCATGCCGGTCGCCAGCGGATCCAGTGCGCCGGTGTGGCCCGCACGGTTAGCGTTATAAATACGCTTCACTTTTTGCAGCACGTCGTTGCTGGATGCACCCTGTGGTTTATCCAGCAGCAGCACGCCATGCACGTCGCGACCGCGACGACGAGGACGACTCATCAGTCCTCCTTGCTGTCGTCCGTCGGGTTAACACGACGTTCGTCGTCATGTTTCACCACGCTGGTCACCAGGTTGGACATGCGCATACCTTCGACCAGCGAGTTGTCGTAGAAGAAGGTCAGCTCGGGAACAATACGCAGGCGCATCGCTTTGCCGAGCAGAGAGCGGATGAAACCAGAGGCTTCCTGCAGTGCTTTAATGCCGTTTTTAACCGCCGCTTCGTCCTGATCGTTCAGGAAGGTCACGAACACTTTGGCATAGGCCAGGTCACGAGACATTTCCACGCCAGAGACGGTGGTCATCATACCGATACGCGGGTCTTTGATTTCGCGTTGCAGGATGAGTGCGATCTCTTTCTGCATCTCCTGCGCCACGCGCTGTGGGCGACCAAATTCTTTCGCCATAATAAATTCTCCAGACAAAAAAGGGGCTAAAAGCCCCTTTTAAAATTATTGCCGGGTGGCACGAGGCGATCCCGGCCTACATATGGACTTATCCCTAAGGATTAGTCGATGCTGCGTTGGATCTCGATGATTTCGAACACTTCGATCATATCGCCAACGCGAACGTCGTTGTAGTTCTTAACGCCGATACCACATTCCATGCCGTTACGGACTTCGTTAACGTCATCTTTGAAGCGGCGCAGGGATTCCAGCTCGCCTTCGTAGATAACCACGTTGTCACGCAGTACGCGGATTGGGTTGTGACGCTTGATGGTACCTTCGGTAACCATACAGCCCGCGATCGCACCGAATTTCGGTGATTTGAACACGTCACGCACTTCAGCCAGACCGATGATCTGCTGTTTCAGCTCAGGAGACAGCATACCGCTCATCGCGGCTTTCACTTCGTCGATCAGGTTATAGATGACGGAGTAGTAGCGCAGATCCAGGCTTTCCGCTTCGATCACGCGGCGAGCAGATGCATCAGCACGCACGTTGAAGCCAACCAGGATAGCGTTGGACGCCGCAGCCAGGGTTGCGTCGGTTTCGGTGATACCACCTACGCCAGAACCGATGATCTTCACTTTCACTTCGTCGGTAGACAGTTTCAGCAAGGAGTCGGAGATCGCTTCCACAGAACCCTGAACGTCTGCTTTCAGAACGACGTTCACTTCGTGAACTTCGCCTTCAGCCATGTTCGCAAACATGTTCTCAAGTTTAGATTTCTGCTGACGCGCCAGCTTAACTTCACGGAATTTGCCCTGACGATACAGTGCCACTTCACGCGCTTTCTTCTCGTCACGCACAACGGTCACTTCATCACCGGCAGCCGGAACACCGGACAGACCCAGGATTTCCACTGGAATGGACGGACCTGCTTCCAGCACTTCCTGACCCAGTTCGTTACGCATCGCACGAACACGACCGTATTCGAAGCCACACAGAACGATGTCGCCCTTGTTCAGCGTACCTTCGCGAACCAGAACCGTTGCAACCGGACCACGACCTTTATCCAGGAAGGATTCGATTACCGCACCGCTCGCCATACCTTTACGAACGGCTTTCAGCTCCAGAACTTCGGCCTGAAGCAGGATAGCGTTCAGCAGGTCGTCGATACCAGTACCCGCTTTTGCAGATACAGGGATGAACTGCGCTTCGCCGCCCCACTCTTCCGGCATAACACCGTACTGAGACAGTTCGTTCTTCACGCGGTCCAGATCGGCTTCTGGCTTATCGATTTTGTTGACCGCAACAACCAGAGGCACCTGCGCCGCTTTCGCGTGCTGGATAGCTTCAATGGTCTGTGGCATAACGCCATCGTCTGCTGCAACAACCAGTACAACGATATCCGTAGCCTGAGCACCACGAGCACGCATTGAGGTGAACGCTGCGTGGCCTGGGGTATCCAGGAAGGTGATCATGCCGTTTTCGGTTTCTACGTGGTAAGCACCGATGTGCTGGGTAATGCCACCCGCTTCGCCGGAGGCAACTTTCGTAGAACGAATGTAGTCGAGCAGAGAGGTTTTACCGTGGTCAACGTGACCCATGATGGTCACAACCGGTGCACGCGGTTCAGCCGCAGCGCCAGTGTCACGGTCGCTCATTACTGCTTCTTCCAGCTCGTTTTCACGACGCAGGATAACTTTGTGGCCCATCTCTTCGGCAACCAGCTGTGCGGTTTCCTGGTCGATAACCTGGTTGATGGTCGCCATTGCGCCCAGCTTCATCATCGCTTTGATGACCTGAGAACCTTTAACCGCCATCTTGTTCGCCAGATCGCCAACGGTGATGGTTTCGCCAATCACGACGTCACGGTTAACCGCCTGAGCTGGCTTCTGGAAGCCCTGCTGCAGAGAGGAACCTTTACGCTTACCGCCTTTACCACCGCGAACCGCTGCACGAGCTTCTTCGCGGTCAGCTTTAGATTCAGCGTGTTTGTTACCTTTCTTAGCCGGACGCGCGGCTTTTGCATTACGACCACGGCCACGGCCGCCTTCTACTTCACGGTCGTTATCATCTTCAGCCTGACGCGCATGCTGAGAAGTGGTCACGTGATAGTCGCTGGTGTCTTCAGTCGGTTCAGCGGTATTCACGCCATTCTTCTCGTTTTCTTCTGCCATACGACGCGCTTCTTCAGCGACGCGGCGAGCTTCTTCTTCCAGCTTACGGCGGGCTTCTTCTTCCGCTTTACGCTTCAGCTCGGCAGCTTCATTTTCACGGCGGGCTTTTTCAGCCTGGGCGGTTTTGGTCATTTCGTCTGTCTGTTGATTGCTCACTTTGTCTTTTTCCGCAGCGTCACGCTTCACTTTATCACTGGCGTCGCGTTTCGCTTTTTCTGCGGCCTCACGTTCAGCTTTTAATTCTGCTTCACGTTTGGCGGCTGCTTCCGCCTCACGCTGAGCTTGTTCTTCCGCTTCACGCTGTGCCTGCTCTTCCGCGGCAAGGCGTTCTGCCTCTTGCGGATCACGTTTTACAAAGGTGCGCGTCTTGCGGACTTCAATTTGTACCGATTTGCTTTTGCCACCGGTACCAGGAATGTTTAACGTGCTGCGCGTTTTGCGCTGCAGCGTTAACTTGTCAGGCGTAGAACCGTGTTCGCGGTTCAGGTGCGTTAACAAGGTTTGTTTTTCTTGCGCGGTCACCGAGTCATCAGCGGACTTCGGGATCCCTGCATCAGCAAATTGCTGTACCAGGCGGTCCACGGAGGTCTGAATCTCAGCAGCCAGCGATTTTACAGTTACATCAGTCATGCTGTTCCTTCCTGCTACAGTTTATTACGCTTCGTCGCCGAACCAGCAAATATTACGTGCGGCCATGATGAGTTCGCCGGCTTTCTCGTCGGTTAAACCTTCGATATCGGCCAGGTCATCAACGCCTTGCTCAGCGAGATCTTCCAGCGTACAAACACCACGGGCAGCCAGCTTGAACGCAATCGCACGATCAAGACCTTCCAGATTCAGCAGGTCATCAGCCGGCTTCTTATCGCCAAGGCTTTCTTCCTGAGCCAGTGCCAGGGTGGTCAGTGCGTTTTTAGCGCGTTCACGCAGGGCTTCAACGGTTGGCTCATCCAGACCGTCAATTTCCAGCAGCTCTTTCATTGGCACATAGGCCAGTTCTTCCAGCGTAGAGAAACCTTCTTCTACCAGAACAGTGGCGAAGTCTTCGTCAATGTCGAGGTATTTGGTGAAGGTATCGATCGCCGCATGGGCTTCAGCCTGATGCTTAGCCTGCAGGTCATCAACGGTCATGACGTTGAGTTCCCAGCCGCTCAGCTGTGACGCCAGGCGTACGTTCTGACCGTTACGGCCAATCGCCTGCGCCAGGTTGCCCGCTTCAACAGCGATATCCATGGTGTGTTTGTCTTCGTCAACAACGATAGACGCGACATCAGCCGGAGCCATTGCGTTGATCACGAACTGCGCCGGGTTGTCGTCCCACAGAACGATATCAATACGCTCGCCGCCCAGTTCGGTAGAAACCGCCTGAACGCGCGCGCCGCGCATACCGACGCAAGCACCGACCGGATCGATACGCTTGTCGTTGGTTTTCACCGCAATTTTCGCACGAGAGCCTGGATCGCGAGCTGCTGCTTTGATCTCAATAACTTCTTCGCCGATTTCCGGCACTTCGATGCGGAACAGTTCAACCAGCATTTCTGGTTTAGAACGGGTCACGAACAGCTGTGCACCACGCGCTTCAGGGCGCACGGCGTACAGAACACCACGAATACGGTCGCCCGGGCGGAAGTTTTCACGCGGCAGCATGTCTTCACGCAGGATCACGGCTTCAGCGTTGCCCGGCATCCCTTCGGATTTAATTTCCAGAGAGATGTTGTCACGGTTCACTTTCTTCACCACGCCAGTGATGATTTCGCCTTCCTGATCGCGGAACTGATCGACAACCAGCGCGCGCTCGGCTTCGCGCACTTTCTGCACGATAACCTGCTTAGCGGTCTGGGTGGTGATACGGTCGAAGGTCACAGATTCAATCTGATCTTCAACGTAGTCACCCACGTTCAGACTTTCGTCTTCAAAACGTGCCGCTTCCAGGGTGATCTCTTTGGTCGGCTGGGTCACTTCTTCAACGATTACCCAACGACGGAATGTATCGAAGTCACCGCTTTTACGATCGATTTCTACGCGAACATCGATCTCTTGTTCGTATTTTTTCTTGGTTGCTGTAGCCAGTGCACTTTCCAGCGCTTCGAAAATTTTCTCACGCGGCAGTGATTTCTCGTTGGAGACGGCTTCAACAACAGCCAAAATTTCTTTGTTCATCGCGGGCTTTTCACCTCAATCCAGACTGTTAAAAGTGGGGAACCAGGTTCGCCTTCTGGATATTACTCAGCGCGAACACTTCATCTTTGCCTTCGACTGTTACCGTGATCATTTCACCATCAACGGCTTTGATAATTCCCTGCCATTTACGGCGGTTCTGTACGGCCATACGCAGAACGAGAGCCACTTCTTCACCGGTAAAGCGCACATAGTGCTCGGCCGTGAACATCGGGCGATCCAGGCCAGGTGAGGAAACTTCCAGGTTGTACGCAACGGTAATCGGGTCTTCAACATCAAGAACCGCACTCACCTGGTGGCTGACATCAGCACAATCATCAACATTGATGCCATCTTCACTATCAATATAGATGCGCAGCGTCGATGTACGGCCGCGAACGAATTCGATGCCGACCAGTTCGTAGCCCAGTGCTTCGACCGGTGCAGTAATCATCTCTGTTAATTTTTGCTCTAATGTGGACAAGCCCACCCCCAAGACATAAAAAAAGGGCGTAAAGCCCAGTTATTCTGTAGTCAGATAACAAAAAACCCCGATAAATCGGGGCTTTAGATAACTGAACCCTATAGCCACAACTGTGGCCTGGAGCACTCTCCGAAAGAATTTTTTCAAATCCAGCTACGAAGGCTCTAAGTCTTCACAGTATATTTGAAAAAGAACTTTATGGGAAAGTGGTTGCGGGGGCCGGATTTGAACCGACGACCTTCGGGTTATGAGCCCGACGAGCTACCAGGCTGCTCCACCCCGCGCCTGAAACGTGGCAAATTCTACGCGTTTTGGACAGAATTTGCAAATAATGCTGGGATTTGGTACCGAAGACGGGACGTAAAATCGGCGTTTAGTATATTGATAGTTGACCCCACCTGTCAACCCAGCTTCCGCCAGAGAGAACAGACCAAATTTTTTACAAAAAACGCATGAGTCTCTTCCGGTATTCGATAAAAGATGATTAAATGAATACTCACTTATTTTGCATAAAAATGCACAAGAGAACGAAAGCGGTCTCTAATCAGTCAATCAAGCAGGGTTTTATTCTATGACGACGATTCTCAAGCATCTTCCGGTAGGACAACGTATTGGCATCGCTTTCTCAGGCGGCCTGGATACCAGCGCTGCACTGCTGTGGATGCGCCAGAAGGGAGCGGTTCCGTATGCATATACTGCGAACCTGGGTCAGCCGGATGAGGACGATTACGATGCTATTCCTCGTCGCGCTAAAGAGTATGGCGCAGAAAACGCGCGACTGATTGACTGCCGTAAGCAACTGGTTGCTGAAGGTATCGCCGCTATTCAGTGCGGTGCGTTCCATAACACCACGGGCGGCCTGACCTATTTCAACACCACCCCGCTGGGTCGTGCCGTCACCGGCACCATGCTGGTTGCCGCCATGAAAGAAGATGGCGTAAACATCTGGGGTGACGGCAGCACCTATAAAGGCAACGATATCGAACGTTTCTATCGTTATGGCCTGCTGACCAACGCGGAGCTGCAGATCTACAAGCCGTGGCTGGACACCGACTTCATCGACGAGCTGGGTGGTCGTCATGAGATGTCTGAGTTTATGATTGCCTGCGGCTTTGACTACAAAATGTCCGTTGAGAAAGCCTACTCTACCGACTCCAACATGCTGGGCGCGACGCACGAAGCGAAGGACCTGGAGTTCCTGAACTCCAGCGTGAAGATCGTTAACCCGATCATGGGCGTGAAGTTCTGGGACGAGAGCGTGAAGATCCCGGCAGAAGAAGTGACCGTGCGTTTCGAACGTGGTCATCCGGTTGCCCTGAACGGCAAGACCTTCTCTGAGGACGTTGAACTGATGCTGGAAGCAAACCGCATCGGCGGTCGTCACGGTCTGGGCATGAGCGATCAGATTGAAAACCGTATCATCGAAGCGAAAAGCCGCGGCATCTATGAAGCTCCGGGGATGGCGCTGCTGCACATCGCTTACGAGCGTCTGCTGACCGGTATTCACAACGAAGACACCATCGAGCAGTATCATTCTCATGGTCGTCAACTGGGCAAATTGCTGTATCAGGGTCGCTGGTTCGATCCGCAGGCGCTGATGCTGCGTGACGCGCTGCAGCGTTGGGTAGCGAGCGCGATCACCGGTGAAGTGACGCTGGAACTGCGTCGTGGTAACGACTACTCCATTCTTAACACCGTGTCGGACAACCTGACCTATAAAGCCGAGCGTCTGACCATGGAAAAAGGTGAGTCTGTGTTTTCTCCGGACGACCGTATTGGTCAGTTGACCATGCGTAACCTGGACATCACCGATACCCGTGAGAAGCTGTTCAACTACGTTGAGAATGGTCTGCTCTCAGCGAATTCCGGTAACGGCCTGCCGCAGGTTGAAAACCTGGAGAATAGCGATAAGAAGTAATCGCTGATGTAACATGCAAAAGGCGCCCAATGGGCGCCTTTTTGTTTGGCTTTTGTAGGGCGGGTAAGCGCAGCGCCACCCGCCATTTTGCCCGGTGGCGCTGCGCTTACCGGGCCTACGAAAGGCAAAAGCTACAGACGAAAAAAAAGACGCCTTTCGACGTCTTTCTTCTGGAATATTGGTACCGAGGATGGGACTCGAACCCACAAGCCCGTTAGGGCACTACCACCTCAAGGTAGCGTGTCTACCAATTCCACCACCTCGGTACGGAATACTTACTGCGGGATATCGCTGGTTGGCTTAGCCGGTGCAGCTGGCTGAGTCTGCTCAGTTTTTGCTGGCGCGCTCAGGTTTTCCCACTCGCTTCCTTTGCTGGTCTTGTTGCTGTTGATATTGCCCAGCACCAGACTGATGATGAAGAACAGCGTAGCCAGAATCGCCGTCGTGCGGGTCATGAAGTTCGCAGAACCACTTGAACCGAACAGCGTACCGGAAGCGCCTGCTCCGAAGGAGGCTCCCATATCAGCGCCTTTACCTTGCTGCAGCATAATCAGCGCTACGAGAGCGATGGCTACAATAAGGAAAATAACTAAAAGAGCTTCGTACATAATCAACCTGTTCCTTGCGGATTTGCCGCATACCAATGCTTCGACCAATTAGCAGGATTTTTGTTTCCCACTGAAGCGGGTGTGAATACTAACCAAAGCGAATGGCCTTCGCAAGGGCATTTTCGACGCATTGTATCAACTGCGGAAAAAAACAGCAAAAAGCCATTAATTGCTTAAAACAAAGGCGGCAAACGCCGCCTTTTTAAACATTTAGCATGCAAGATTATGCAGCTTTTACGGCATCCGCAATACGGTGCGCAAATTCGGTGACCTGCGCTTCGTCTTCGCCTTCCACCATCACGCGGATCAGTGGTTCGGTACCGGACTTACGCAGCAGCACGCGTCCACGGCTGCCCAGCGCCGCTTCAACGTCAGCCATTACCGCTTTCACGTTGTCATTTTCCAGCGGATCGCCTTTACCCGCAGTGAAACGCACGTTCACCAGGATCTGCGGGAACATTTTCATCCCGCTGCACAGATCGTGCAGGCTCATATGGTTGCGCGCCATCGCGGCAACCACCTGAAGCGCAGCTACGATACCGTCGCCAGTCGTGGTTTTGTCGAGCAGGATCACGTGGCCGGAGTTCTCAGCACCAATGCGCCAGCCCTTCTCCTGCAGCTTTTCAAGCACGTAGCGGTCGCCCACTTTCGCGCGGACGAACGGAATACCGAGCTGTTTCAGCGCCAGCTCCAGACCCATGTTGCTCATCAGCGTCCCAACCGCGCCGCCGCGCAGCTGACCCTGGCGCAGGCCTTCACGGGCAATGATGTAGAGGATCTGATCGCCGTCGACTTTATTACCTTCGTGGTCAACCATGATCACGCGGTCACCGTCGCCGTCCAGGGCAATACCCAGATCGGCTTTTTCCGCCAGCACGCGCGCCTGCAGGGCGCGCACGTCCGTCGCCCCGACTTCTTCGTTAATGTTCAGACCATCCGGCTCGCAGCCGATGGCGATCACTTTCGCACCCAGCTCGCGGAAGACATTCGGCGCAATGTGATAGGTCGCACCGTTCGCACAGTCCACCACAATTTTAAGATGCGCCAGGCTCAGCTCGTTCGGGAAGGTGCCTTTGCAGAATTCGATATAACGACCCGCCGCATCGACGATACGGTTCGCTTTACCCAGCTCGGCGGAATCAACACAGGTGATCTCTTTTTCCATTTCGGCTTCAATGGCCTCTTCCACTTCGTCCGGCAGCTTGGTGCCGTCAATGGAGAAGAACTTGATGCCGTTGTCGTAGAACGGATTATGGGACGCCGAGATCACAATTCCCGCTTCCGCGCGGAAGGTGCGCGTAAGGTAGGCAACAGCAGGCGTTGGCATTGGGCCAGTAAACGAGGCTGAAAGCCCTGCAGCCGCCAGACCCGCTTCCAACGCAGATTCCAGCATATAGCCCGAAATACGGGTATCTTTACCAATAATGATCTTACGTGAGCCATGACGCGCCAGTACCTTGCCGGCAGCCCAGCCGAGCTTCAGAACAAAATCAGGGGTAATTGGAGCATCGCCTACGCGCCCACGGATACCATCGGTACCAAAATATTTACGGTTACTCATAGCGTTTGTTTTCCTTCGCTGCCAGTGTGGCTTCCACCACACGCATGGCTTCTACTGTTTCTTTGACGTCATGGACACGGATAATGTGCGCGCCTTGCATCGCCGCAATTACCGCGCAGGCCAGGCTGCCACTCAGGCGCTCGCTCGGTCCTACATTCAGCAATTGGCCAATCATCGACTTTCTCGACATACCCACCAGCAGCGGCAGACCAAAGTGATGAAATTCCGATAAGCGCGCAAGCAACGCATAATTGTGTGAGAGATTTTTACCGAAACCGAACCCCGGGTCGAGCAGCAATTTCTCTTTTGGGATGCCTGCACGCTCACAGCGTTCGATATGCTCAATAAAGAAGCGATTCACGTCGGCAAAGACATCATCATACTTCGGCGCTTCCTGCATGGTTTTCGGTTGCCCCTGCATGTGCATCAGGCATACCGGCAAGCCGGTTTCTGCAGCGGCCTCGATCGCACCCGGTTCGGTCAGCGAGCGGATATCATTGATAATGTGAGCGCCCACTCTCGCCACTTCACGGATCACTTCTGGTTTGGACGTGTCGACGGAGATCCACACCTCGAAACGTTGCGCGATTGCCTCAACCACCGGCACCACGCGCGCCAGCTCTTCTTCCACCGAAACATCTGTCGCGCCGGGACGCGTCGATTCACCGCCCACGTCAATGATAGTGGCACCCGCGTTGATCATTAGATTTGCGTGCTTAACCGCGTCGATAAGCGTGTTATGCGTGCCGCCGTCAGAGAAGGAGTCAGGGGTAACATTCAGGATCCCCATCACGTGCGGATGTGAAAGATCGAGATGCGTGTCCTGGGCGAAGAGTTTCATGGTTAAATCCCTGGTTTTAATATGGTTAAACAGATAAGAAAAAACCCCGGAGCAAGCTCCAGGGTTTGGGGTACAGACAAACGCTTCAACAGCAGTGACTTACTTGTCGCCCAACTGCTCTGACATGGTGTTGCCCGGGTTTGGCGTACGCGGTTCATCGACCGGACGCGGCGCGCGCGGGGTACCATTGTTGTCAGAATTGTTGGAAGCGCCTGGGTCTTCCCAGCCTGCTGGCGGGCGCACTTCGCGGCGAGCCATCAGGTCGTCAATCTGCGGTGCATCGATGGTCTCATATTTCATGAGCGCATCTTTCATCGAATGCAGAATGTCCATATTGTCGTTCAGGATCTGACGCGCGCGACCGTAGTTACGTTCAATCAGCGCTTTCACTTCCTGGTCGATGATACGTGCCGTCTCATCAGACATATGTTTTGCTTTCGCCACGGAGCGGCCCAGGAATACTTCACCCTCTTCCTCTGCATACAACAGCGGACCGAGTTTGTCGGAGAAGCCCCACTGAGTGACCATGTTACGCGCCAGGTTTGTCGCCACTTTAATGTCGTTCGACGCACCGGTAGAAACGTGTTCTGGACCGTAGATGATCTCTTCTGCCAGACGACCGCCGTACAGGGTCGAAATCTGGCTTTCCAGCTTCTGACGGCTGGCGCTGATCGCGTCGCCCTCAGGCAGGAAGAAGGTCACACCCAGCGCACGGCCGCGCGGAATAATCGTTACCTTGTGTACCGGATCGTGTTCCGGCACCAGGCGACCGATAATCGCGTGACCCGCTTCGTGGTAAGCCGTGGACTCTTTCTGCGCTTCCGTCATCACCATGGAGCGACGTTCCGCACCCATCATGATTTTGTCTTTCGCTTTCTCGAACTCCACCATGGAGACCACGCGCTTGTTACCGCGAGCGGCAAACAGTGCAGCTTCGTTGACCAGGTTAGCCAGGTCCGCACCGGAGAAGCCCGGGGTACCGCGCGCAATGATGGCCGCGTCGATATCTGGCGCCAGCGGTACGCGACGCATGTGCACTTTCAGAATCTGTTCACGGCCACGAACATCCGGCAGACCGACAACAACCTGACGGTCGAAACGGCCTGGACGCAGCAGCGCAGGGTCAAGTACGTCCGGACGGTTAGTCGCCGCGATAACGATAATACCTTCGTTACCTTCGAAGCCGTCCATCTCAACCAGCATCTGGTTCAGGGTCTGCTCACGCTCATCGTGACCACCGCCCAGGCCCGCGCCACGCTGGCGGCCTACGGCGTCGATTTCATCGATAAAGATGATGCACGGTGCTGCCTTCTTGGCCTGCTCGAACATGTCACGCACACGAGATGCACCGACACCCACGAACATTTCAACGAAGTCAGAACCTGAAATAGTAAAGAACGGCACCTTCGCTTCACCCGCGATGGCTTTCGCCAGCAGGGTTTTACCCGTACCCGGAGGGCCTACCATCAGGACGCCTTTCGGGATCTTACCGCCCAGTTTCTGGAAACGGCTCGGCTCGCGCAGGTATTCAACCAGTTCACCCACTTCTTCTTTTGCTTCGTCACAACCGGCGACGTCAGCAAACGTGGTCTTGATCTGGTCTTCCGTCAGCATACGCGCCTTGCTCTTACCGAACGACATGGCACCTTTGCCACCGCCGCCCTGCATCTGGCGCATAAAGAAGATCCAGACGCCGATAAGAAGCAGCATCGGGAACCAGGAAATGAAGATAGAAGCCAGCAGGCTTGGTTCTTCTGGCGGCTCGCCTACCACTTTGACGTTTTTGGTCAGAAGGTTATCAAGCAGCTTAGGATCGTTCACCGGGATGTAAGTCGTGTAACGGTTACTATCTTTCTTGGTAACGTTGATCTCACGTCCGTTGATACGCGCTTCGCGAACCTGGTCCTGATTGACCTCTTGCAGGAAGGTAGAATAATCCACCTTGCGGCCATTCGACTCGCTGGGCCCAAAGCTCTGGAATACTGACATCAGCACAACGGCAATGACCAGCCAGAGTATTAGGTTTTTCGCCATGTCACTCAAGGGATTAACCTCATATTACAACTGTGTTAAAAACAGCGTCAGGATACTCTATATCCAGTTTCATTCAAACTTTCGTCTGAAATCTCCCGGTTATCATTTTCGCCCGGTCGCTACAATATACACTTCACGGGAACGGGCCCGGGAAGAGTCCGGCTTACGAACTTTGACCTTCGCAAACAGGGAGCGAATTTCCTTAAGATACTCCTCGAAACCTTCGCCCTGAAACACCTTCACAACAAAACTACCACCAGGCGCTAGTACATCACGACACATTTCTAACGCTAGCTCCACCAGATACATGGCGCGGGGGATATCCACCGCCGGTGTTCCGCACATATTTGGTGCCATATCCGACATGACAACCTGGACCTTACTGTCACCAACACGATCAAGTAACGCTTTCAGCACTAATTCATCACGAAAGTCGCCCTGAAGGAAGTCGACACCAACGATGGGATCCATTGGTAAAAGATCGCACGCGATGATTCGGCCCGTTCCGCCGATCTGCGTTACCGCATACTGGGACCATCCGCCAGGTGCCGCACCGAGGTCGACAACCGTCATCCCCGGCTTAAAAAGTTTGTCACTTTGCTGTATTTCATCAAGTTTAAACCAGGCACGGGAACGTAACCCCTTTTTCTGTGCCTGTTGAACATATTTATCGCTAAAGTGTTCCTGAAGCCAGCGGCTGGAACTGGCAGAACGCTTTTTACCTGTCATTTAACATTTCCGTCCTGGTTCATCGTTGCTTGCCTGTGACGTAAATTTCTACGCAGCTATTTGGCGATATAAGGGAGATGGCGGTAGAATGAACCGTTTTCAATCCCAACGTAAGCAAAAATATACGATGAATCTGAGTACTAAACAAAAACAGCACCTTAAAGGTCTGGCACATCCGCTCAAGCCTGTAGTCATGCTTGGCAACAATGGTTTGACCGAAGGGGTGCTTGCCGAGATTGAACAAGCGCTGGAACACCACGAGCTGATCAAGGTGAAAATCGCCTCTGAAGACAGAGACACTAAAAACCTGATCGTGGAAGCCATCGTGCGCGAAACCGGCGCCTGTAATGTACAGGTCATCGGTAAAACGCTGGTGCTCTATCGCCCATCTAAAGAGCGTAAAATCTCGCTGCCACGCTAAGGATATCCTGAATCAATCACATTTTCTGTGTGAAACGAGGGATTTCTTTCAGCAGGCTCAGCAAAATGCCATGCTCCTTGAGTTGATAAAAGGCCGCTATGCGGCCTTTTTCTTTTCTTTACAATGTATCAACATCTTAGTAGAGAAGCGAATTACAGGTATTCAACCTTGATAATTTCGTATTCCACTTCACCGCCAGGGGTGCGGATGGTGACAACATCGTCCTGCTCTTTGCCAATCAGGCCGCGAGCAATGGGTGAGTTCACCGAAATCAGGTTCTGTTTGAAGTCTGCTTCATCATCGCCCACGATGCGATAGGTTTGCTCTTCATCGTTGTCGAGGTTCAGAACGCTGACGGTAGAACCAAAGATCACGCGACCGTTGTTAGGCATTTTGGTGATATCAATAACCTGTGCATTAGACAGTTTCGCTTCGATATCTTTAATGCGCCCTTCACAGAAACCCTGCTGCTCGCGCGCCGCATGGTATTCAGCATTCTCTTTCAAGTCGCCATGCTCACGGGCTTCCGCGATAGCGGCGATGATTTCAGGGCGACGCACGGATTTCAGGAAATCCAGCTCTTCGCGCAGTTTTTCGGCACCACGTAAGGTCATCGGAATAGCTTGCATTTGTTATACCTCTTAAACATTCCTGTTGGGAGCAGTGTTCCCTGCTCCTGCCCCCCGAAGCGGGCAAGAAGCAAAAAGAAAACCGACCCGGGAGCGACGCCCCAGGTCAGCAGCAATTTTTCAATTTGATACGCATTTTACCGCGAAGTTCACTATGGGTCATCGTTTACTTTGCAGTGCCATGCACCGTAGTATGACGGTTTGTTTTCGGGTTGTTAGCGCGAGATTATGCGATTTTCCAGTTTTATCATCGGATTGACTACCAGTATAACGTTCACCGCCCAGGCCGCGAATGTTGATGAGTACATTAATCAGCTCCCCGCAGGCGCGAACCTCGCCCTGATGGTGCAGAAGGTTGGCGCACAGGCTCCCGAGATTGACTATCACAGTCAACAGATGGCGCTGCCTGCCAGTACCCAGAAGGTGATCACTGCCCTCGCCGCCCTGCTCCAGCTCGGGCCTGACTTCCGTTTTACCACCACGCTTGAAACCAAAGGTAACGTCGACGGTGGCGAACTGAAAGGCGATCTTATCGCCCGTTTCGGTGGCGATCCCACCTTTAAGCGCCAGGATATCCGCAACATGGTAGCGGTGTTGAAAAAATCGGGCGTGACAAAAATCGATGGCAACGTGCTGATCGATACCTCCATTTTTGCCAGCCACGATAAAGCACCAGGCTGGCCGTGGAACGACATGACGCAGTGCTTTAGCGCCCCGCCAGCCGCCGCGATTGTTGACCGCAACTGCTTCTCGATTTCCCTTTACAGCGCGCCCAAGCCAGATGATTTAGCCTTCATTCGCGTGGCATCTTACTATCCGGTGACCATGTTTAGCCAGGTGCGAACGCTGGCTAAAGGCTCCCCTGATGCCCAGTACTGCGAACTGGACGTGGTGCCTGGCGATCTTAACCGCTACACCCTCACCGGCTGCCTGACGCAGCGCGCCGATCCCCTTCCGCTGGCCTTCGCGATTCAGGATGGCGCAAGCTATGCGGGTGCGATTCTCAAGGATGAGCTGAAGCAGGCGGGAATAACCTACTCCGGCACGCTGCTACGCCAGACGCAGGTCAACCAGCCCGGAACGGTCATTGCCAGCAAACAGTCGCC
Source organism: Enterobacter cloacae complex sp. I3 (assembly GCF_014896175.1). Taxonomy (NCBI): domain Bacteria; kingdom Pseudomonadati; phylum Pseudomonadota; class Gammaproteobacteria; order Enterobacterales; family Enterobacteriaceae; genus Enterobacter; species Enterobacter cloacae complex sp. I3. The sequence goes on along the minus strand of NZ_JADBQZ010000013.1, from coordinate 93,234 downwards.
ACCGCTGCACGATTTGCTGCGAATTATGCTGAAAAAGTCTGACAACATGATTGCCGACACCGTGTTCCGCATGATTGGCCACGCGCGTTTCGGCGTGCCGGGAACCTGGCGCGCGGGCTCAGACGCTGTTCGTCAGATCCTGCGCCAGCAGGCGGGAATCGATCTGGGTAACACTATCGCCGTTGATGGTTCAGGATTATCGCGTCATAACCTGATTGCCCCGGCCACCATGATGCAGGTGCTTCAGTACATTGCACAACATGACACTGAGCTAAACTTTATCTCAATGCTGCCGCTTGCCGGACACGACGGTTCGCTGCAGTACCGCGCCGGGCTTCATGCAGCGGGTGTGGATGGCAAAGTCTCCGCGAAAACAGGTTCACTGCAGGGGGTGTATAACCTGGCAGGGTTCATCACGACCGCCAGCGGACAGCGCATGGCATTCGTGCAGTATCTTTCCGGCTATGCCGTCGAACCGACCGACCAGCGCAACCGCCGTATTCCACTGGTTCGCTTCGAAAGCAGGCTTTATAAAGACATCTACCAGAATAACTAGCGATGAAACTACTTATAGTTGAAGACGATCTGTTATTACAGGAAGGACTGGCTCTGGGACTCGCCAATGAAGGCTATGCCCTGGACTGTGCCGGCACCGCGGCAGAAGCAGATGCCCTGATCCAGAGCGGCGAATACAGCCTGGTGATCCTTGACCTGGGCTTGCCAGACAAAGACGGCGCGACGCTGCTTACCCAGTGGCGTCGCCGGGGCATCGCCAATCCGGTGTTAATCCTGACGGCACGCGACGCCATTGAAGATCGTATTACCGGCCTTGATGCTGGCGCCGATGATTACCTGGTGAAGCCCTTTGCGCTTGCAGAACTTCAGGCTCGGGTGCGAGCGTTAATACGCCGTTATCAGGGCCATAGTGATAACTTACTAACCGACGGGGACATTACCCTGAATCTGCAAACCCAGCAGGTATTGCGCCAGTCCCAGCCCGTTGAAGTTACACCAAAAGAGTTCGCCTTGCTGACGCGTCTGATCATGCGAAGCGGACAAACGGTACACAGAGAAACCCTTCAGCAGGATATCTATTCCTGGCAGGACGATCCGGGGTCAAATACCCTGGAAGTCCACATCCACAACCTGCGTCGTAAGCTCGGCAAAGACCGGATTAAAACCGTCCGCGGCGTTGGCTACCGCCTGGAGAGCCAGAAATGAACAGCATGCGTCGGCGATTAATGGTGTTGCTGGCGGTCATTCTGTTATTTTTCCAGCTGATAAGCGTCATTTGGTTGTGGCACGAAAGCCGCGAGCAGATTGGCTTTCTGGTGAACGAAACGCTGTCGGCAAAATCGCGTAACAACCACGTCGAGAAAGAGATCCGCGAAGCGATTGCCTCGCTGCTGGTTCCTTCTCTGGTGATGGTTGGGTTTACGTTGTTTTTCTCGTTCTGGGCGGTTACCTGGATAACCCGACCGCTGAACAAACTGCGCGTGAGCCTGGCTAACCGTTCGGCGGATAACCTAACCCCACTTCCTATGTATTCCGACATGGAAGAAATCGGCGCCGTTACCACCTCGCTCAATCAGCTACTCGCCAGGCTGGACAGTACCATTCAGCAGGAGCGTCTCTTCACGGCTGACGCCGCCCATGAACTGCGAACGCCTCTTGCCGGAATCAGGCTCCATCTGGAGCTCATGGCCCAGTCAGGCTCTACGCAGGCCACGACGCTCATCAGCCGTATTGACCAGCTAATGCACACCGTTGAGCAACTGCTGATGCTGGCCCGTGCAGGACAGGCAATGGCGAGCGGCCACTATGAAACCATCAACTGGACGGACACCATTATCACGCCTCTTGGTCTTGAGCATGAAGCCAAAGAGCATACGGTGATTTGGCCTGCTAAAAGCGCGCTCACGGTTCAGGGAGACGCGGTACTGCTGCGGCTGATGCTGCGCAACCTGCTGGAGAATGCCGGGCGCTACAGCCCGACAGGCACCACGATTACCGTGACGCTTACCGAGGTCGAAGGCGGTACTCAGCTCAGCGTTATCGATCAGGGGCCTGGTATTGACGAAGCGCATCGACAGTCGATCACGGAGCCGTTCCGTCGCCTCGATCAGCGTTACGGCGGCAGCGGCCTGGGCCTGAGTATCGTACAGCGCATCCTGCAGCTTCATCACGGTAAGCTGATGCTGGAGAATGGTGCTGAAGGCGGCCTGATAGCAAGCTGCTGGCTGCCCTCAACGCTGGAATGAAAAAAGCCCCCTGATGGGGGCTTTGGACAGATATTAGTGCTTGTAGATGAACTCGACGCCTTCTTCGTCGTCTTCATCCCAGTCATCGTCCCAGTCGTCTTCCTCTTCCGCTTCCAGCTCTTCGAGCTGCTGGCGGTGGTAGTCATCCCACATGAATTCGACTTTTTCTGGCTGTTTCGCTTCTTCAGCCTGAACGACAGGGTTCTCGATGATGAAGGTCATCACATCCCAGCAGAGATCTTTCACGCCAACCTGGCTTGCCGCGGAGATAAGGTAGTATTTATCTTCCCAGCCCATTGCTTCGGCAATCGCTTTGGCTTTCGCTTCGGCTTCCGCTTTATCCATCAGGTCGATCTTGTTGAAGACCAGCCAGCGTGGCTTACTCGCCAGTTTTTCGCTGTATTTTTCCAGCTCACCGATAATGATACGGGCGTTTTCAACCGGATCGGAACCGTCGATCGGATCGATGTCGATGAGGTGCAACAGTACGCGGCAACGCTCAAGGTGCTTCAGGAAGCGAATACCCAGACCAGCGCCTTCCGCAGCGCCTTCAATCAGGCCCGGAATATCGGCGACCACAAAGCTCTTCTCGTTATCCATACGGACAACGCCGAGGCTTGGTACCAGCGTGGTAAACGGATAGTCCGCTACTTTTGGCTTGGCCGCAGAGACGGCGCGAATAAAGGTCGATTTACCTGCGTTTGGCATACCCAGCATGCCCACGTCAGCCAGCAGCATCAGTTCAAGTTGCAGGTCGCGCTTATCACCCGGGGTACCCATCGTTTTCTGGCGCGGGGTACGGTTAACGGAAGATTTGAAACGGCTGTTACCCAGACCGTGCCAGCCGCCTTTCGCCACCATCAGGCGCTGACCGTGTTTAGTCATATCGCCCATGGTTTCACCGGTGCCCTGATCGATAACGCGCGTACCGACCGGAACCTTAATGGTCACGTCTTTACCGCGTTTACCGGTACAGTCACGGCTCTGGCCGTTCTGTCCGCGTTCTGCGCGGAAGGATTTTTCAAAGCGGTAGTCGATCAGCGTGTTGAGGTTTTCATCCGCCTCCAGCCACACGTCACCACCATCGCCACCGTCACCGCCGTCAGGGCCGCCACGAGGAATATATTTTTCACGGCGGAAGCTTACACAACCGTTACCGCCATCACCTGCCACGACCAGAATCGTCGCTTCATCAACAAACTTCATTTTACTCTCCGTAACTCATTCGCCTGAGCGGGGGACTACTACGACCGCTTCATTTTTGCGCCAACGTCCCCAAAGACGATGACCAATGGCGGAATACATCGCGCCCGCAACCACGACAAACGCACCGAGATAGCCCAACAGGTTGAGCATCGGTCTGACGAAGACATCGGGCCAGGCCATTGATAACAAATCTGAAAATAACAGCGTAAACAGCGGGGTAAGCGTGATCAATGCGCTCACCTGTGCTGCCTGCCAGCGCGCCATCGCTTCCGCCAGCGCGCCATAACCGACCAGCGTGTTAAGCCCACAAAAAATGAGGCACGCCAGTTGCCAGTCGCTCAGCTGGGTAATGACGCCCGGCTTCGCTAACGGCAATAATGCCACTGTACACAAAGTGTACAGCAAAAAAAGGATCTGCTGTGAGGCCAGGCGACGCAATAACACCTTTTGCGCGACGCCATAGCTCACCCAGACCGTTGCTGCACCCACGCCGAAGATCACGCCCCAGGTGTAGTCCGTAAGCCGGGTAAAAATCTCGATCAGGCTGGTGTTGAAGAACATCACCAGGCCGCATAGCAGCATGCTTGCCCCGATAATCTGCGTCCCGCGCATCTTCTCTTTGAGGATGAACACGCTCGCGACCATCATGCCCACAGGCGAAAGCTGACCAATCACCTGAGACGCCGTAGGGCTCAAATACTGCAGGGAAGAGCTGAACAGGATAAAGTTACCGAACAGACCGCCCGTCGCAATGGCCAGTAACACCAGCCATCGAGGTTTGCGGAAGAGCCGTAGCGGTGGAAGCTTGCCTTTAACTGCAAGGATGGTCCCGAGACCAATGCTTGCCATCAGGAAGCGATAAAAGACCACCGTAGGCGGCTCCATCACTTCCAGTACCTGCTTCATTGCAATCGGCAGCGCACCCCAGCACATTGCGGTCGTGAGCGCCAAAAGAATACCAATGCCGGCCTGCTGCTTCATGCCCGTTTTCCCTACAGAAAATTTTCCGGGTTTCCAATGTAAAAAGCCCCGCAACACGTTGCGGGGCTTTAATCCGTTACCGGACCGAGAAAACCTTACTCAGCAACGATGCTGATGTATTTACGGTTGTTCGGGCCTTTAACTTCAAATTTCACTTTACCGTCTGCTTTAGCAAACAGAGTGTGGTCACGACCGCAACCTACGTTGTTGCCAGCGTGGAATTTGGTACCACGTTGACGAACGATGATGCTACCCGCCAGAACGGATTCGCCACCGAAACGCTTAACGCCCAGGCGTTTAGCTTCTGAATCGCGACCGTTACGTGTGGAGCCGCCAGCCTTTTTATGTGCCATTTAAATCTCTCCTCAGGTCTTAGGCGCTGATGCCAGTAATTTTCACATCAGTGAACCACTGACGGTGGCCCTGCTGCTTACGGTAGTGTTTACGACGACGAAACTTAACGATTTTAACTTTCTCGCCACGACCGTGTGCAACAACTTCAGCTTTAATAACGCCGCCATCAACGAAAGGAACGCCGATTTTGACTTCTTCACCGTTTGCGATCATCAGAACTTCTGCGAACTCAACAGATTCGCCAGTTGCGATGTCCAGCTTTTCCAGGCGAACGGTCTGACCTTCGCTTACTCGGTGTTGTTTACCACCACTTTGGAAAACCGCGTACATATAAACTCCGCTTCCGCGCACGTCCTCGTATGAATCAGAGTGCGCTATAAATATTCACAATAGGGCGCGAATATTACGCAAAACGCGAGCCTTTGACAAGTGCTACCGTCAATACATGAAGAAAAAAAACACAACACGTACGGTAACGTTTATCTGAGCCGTTTTTTCAGTACAATCAGCACTACTATTGATAAACCGAAACCCTTCGTTACCCCATTTAAGATGGGATCAACAGGATAAAAAGCCCGGCTTTTGCGATGAATTTAGAAAAAATCAACGAGTTAACCGCGCAAGATATGGCGGGTGTAAATGCAGCAATCCTGGAGCAACTCAACTCTGACGTTCAACTGATCAATCAGTTGGGCTATTACATTGTCAGCGGCGGCGGTAAACGCATTCGCCCGATGATTGCCATTCTGGCTGCCAGAGCCGTTGGCTATCAGGGAAATGCCCACGTGACGATCGCCGCGCTGATCGAATTTATTCACACCGCGACGCTTCTGCATGACGATGTTGTGGATGAATCCGATATGCGTCGTGGCAAGGCCACGGCAAACGCTGCCTTCGGGAACGCCGCCAGCGTTCTGGTCGGGGACTTTATCTATACCCGCGCCTTCCAGATGATGACCAGCCTGGGTTCTCTGAAAGTGCTCGAGGTGATGTCCGAAGCCGTCAACGTCATCGCTGAAGGCGAAGTGCTGCAGCTGATGAACGTCAATGACCCTGATATCACCGAAGAAAACTACATGCGCGTTATCTACAGCAAAACAGCGCGCCTGTTTGAAGCGGCAGCCCAGTGTTCCGGCATCCTGGCTGGCTGTTCCGAGGCGCAGGAAAAAGGACTGCAGGATTATGGGCGCTACCTGGGTACTGCCTTCCAGCTGATTGATGATTTGCTGGACTATAGCGCGGACGGCGAAACGCTCGGCAAAAACGTTGGCGATGACCTGAACGAAGGCAAACCGACCCTGCCGCTGCTTCACGCGATGCGTCACGGAACGGCCGACCAGGCGAAAATGATCCGTGAGGCGATCGAACAGGGAAATGGTCGCCATCTTCTGGTACCTGTACTGGAAACGATGGCCATCTGCGGCTCGCTGGAATGGACGCGTCAGCGTGCTGAAGAAGAGGCTGACAAAGCCATCGAAGCTCTCCAGGTTATTCCAGACAGCCCATGGCGCGATGCTCTGATTGGTCTTGCCCACATCGCTGTTCAACGCGACCGTTAATCTTGCCCCCACCTCCCCGTATCCATCGCGGGGAGGTTCAAAAACGCACCAGTAAATTCCGCATTCATGTAAATGAATCGGGTTAGAGCCCGCATGAATAAAGCCATGTCTTATTCTGAATATCCCTTCAAGTAACGCGAACTTTTTAGAACAAGAAGTCGAAATGGGTATAGTAAGCCAGTCGTTTCAGAAGAAACGGCGTAGGTGAATCCGAACTTAAGGACAGCGTTATGGATACGAAATTTATCGACTGGCATACGGCAGATATCATTGCGGCACTGCGCAAAAGAGGTACGTCACTTGCAGCAGAGTCCCGCCGCCATGGTCTGAGTTCTTCCACCCTGGCCAACGCCCTGACCCGCCCCTGGCCAAAGGGAGAATTGATTATCGCGACGGCGCTGGAAACGCACCCGTGGGTGATCTGGCCTTCACGTTATCACGATCCTGTTACTCATGAATTTATCGACAGAACGCGCATGATGCGCCAGAGAAAAGCAAAAACAGAACCGCAGGGATAACGGTTTTTTGACAGGAATAGCAACCCCCCGGTCATTTCTGGCAGGGGGCTGCCGGAACGATTACTCGCCCTTCACACGCTCGATATTGGCACCCAGCGCGCGCAGTTTGTCTTCAATACGTTCATAGCCACGATCGATGTGATAAATACGATCCACCACCGTTGTGCCTTCCGCGATACAGCCCGCCAGCACCAGGCTTGCAGACGCACGCAGATCCGTTGCCATTACCTGAGCACCGGACAGTTTCTCAACGCCATGGCAAATCACGGTATTACTTTCGATCTCAGCATGTGCACCCATACGGATCAGTTCCGGTACGTGCATAAAACGGTTTTCGAAAATCGTCTCGGTAATCACACCGGTTCCTTCGGCAACCAGGTTCAGCAGAGTGAACTGTGCCTGCATATCGGTCGGGAATGCCGGATGCGGAGCCGTACGCACGGTCACCGCTTTAGGACGCTTGCCGTGCATGTCGAGGCTGATCCAGTCTTCACCGGTTTCAACATCGGCACCCGCTTCACGCAGCTTCGCCAGAACGGCATCCAGAGTGTCTGGCTGTGCATTACGGCAGACAATCTTACCGCCAGAGATCGCCGCAGCCACAAGGAAGGTGCCGGTTTCGATACGGTCCGGCAGAACGCGATACACACCACCGCCCAGACGCTCAACGCCTTCAATGGTGATGCGGTCAGTACCCTGGCCGGAAATCTTCGCGCCCAGCGCCACGAGGAAATTGGCGGTATCCACGATCTCCGGTTCGCGCGCGGCGTTTTCGATGATGGTGGTACCTTCTGCCAGCGTTGCCGCAGACATGATGGTGACGGTAGCGCCTACGCTCACTTTGTCCATGACAATGTGCGCGCCTTTCAGACGACCATTGACGGACGCTTTCACGTAGCCTTCTTCCAGCTTGATCTCTGCGCCCAGTTTCTCCAGGCCAAAGATATGCAGGTCAACCGGACGCGCGCCGATGGCGCAACCACCCGGCAGCGAAACCTGACCCTGACCGAAACGTGCCACCAGCGGGCCAAGCGCCCAGATAGATGCACGCATGGTTTTCACCAGATCGTAAGGCGCAGAGAAGTTGTTCACGTTGCTGGCGTCGATCCAGACGGAACCGTTGCGCTCAACTTTAGTGCCCAACTGGGTGAGCAACTTCATGGTCGTGTCGATATCTTTCAGCTTCGGTACGTTCTGAATTTCTACCGGCTCTTCCGCAAGCAGCGCAGCAAAGAGGATTGGCAGCGCGGCGTTCTTCGCGCCAGAAATTGTGACTTCGCCCTGGAGACGCGTTGGCCCCTGTACACGAAATTTATCCATTGTGTGCTCTCTTATAAATTCAACCGTGCTGCGGGCCTGTCGCCCTCAGCTCAAAAACCGTTTAGTTTGCGATCGCGTGCCCACTCTTGCGGGGTGAACGCTTTAATCGACAGGGCGTGGATGCGGTTATCCGCAATATATTCCATCAGCGGCGCGTACACAGCCTGCTGCTTCTTCACACGGCTCATACCGTCGAACATCTCACCCACAGCAATAACCTGGAAGTGACTGCCATCGCCAGTGACGTGGGCTTCCTGAAGGGAGAGTGCATTCATCAGCACTGTCTGGATTTCATGATTTTCCATGGGCTCTTAATCATCTGATAGTGAAAACAAGCCCAACATCTTAGAGCAAAGTGGCGTCGTCTTAAACAAGCAAAAAGCCCCGACGATGAAACTGTCAGGGCTTTCGGAAGTAACGCACTGAAAATATTAACGAGGCAGTACGTCCTGAGGCAGATTGTAGAGTTGCGCAAGGGTAACGACATTGTCACTCGCGCCATGAAGCATGACGCTTGTTCCCTGCTTTTTGCCCACGGCAACCAGATGGGCGAGCAGCGCAACGCCTGCCGTATCCACCCGTGTGACGTCGGTTAAGTCGATAAGCGTCACGCCCTGCATCGCTTCCTGGCGTTTATCCCACAGTGGGTTCAGCAGATCCTGGTCCAGCTCACCGGACAGCCTTAACGTCTCACCTTCACGCGACCAGCGGAGTTGCTGCGACATTACTTCTTCTCGTCCAGGGTAATTTTCTGACGAGCAATGGACTGCAGTTGCGCGGTCAGGCCATCAATGCCCTTGGTGCGCAGCAGGTCGCTCCACTCGTTCTGCTTGGTGGTGATCATGCTTACGCCTTCGGCGATCATGTCATACGCCTGCCAGTGGCCGGTCTGGCTGTTTTTACGCCACTGGAAATCCAGGCGCACCGGCGGACGGCCGTTAGGATCGATGATCGTTACGCGAATAGGCACGATGGTCGCATCACCCAGCGGCTGCTCCGGGGCGATCTGATAGGTCTGACCGTGGTACATCGCCAGCGCCTGACCATACGCCTGCTTCAGGTATTCACGGAATGCGGCAAAATAGGCCTCACGCTGCGCCGGGGTGGCGTCTTTGTAATAGCGGCCCAGCACCAACGCTCCCGCATATTTGATCTGCACATACGGCAGCAGTTCCTGGTCAACCACGTCACGCAGATAGTCAGGATTCGCGCGAATTTTTGGCTGTTCGTTTTTGAGACGGTCGAAGGTTTTCTTCGCAGCTTCGTCCATCAGTTTGTACGGGTTGCTCTGATCCGCAGCATGTGCCGCAGTGAGAGGGGCAATGACCAGCATGGCAACCATTAACAGTCGTTTAAACATGAATGACTTCTCCTGAATTAATTCGCAGCACCAGGGGTCGGCGCAACGTTGGTATGGTCTTCACTCTGCGCAGGGGCATCGTCAGACTTTTTATCATCCCCTTTACTGTTGTAAAGGAACTGACCAATCATGTCCTCCAGCACCATCGCGGACTTCGTATCCTGGATAACGCTACCGTCTTTAAGGATAGTTGTTCCCAGCTCAGGATCTTCAAAGCCGACGTTAAGTGCCAGATATTGTTCACCCAGCAGGCCGGAAGTACGGATAGAAAGGGAGCTGGTGTCCGGAATGTGGTTGTAACGTTCTTCGATATCCATCGCGACGCGCGGCAGATACGTTTTCTCATCGAGCGTAATGTCAGATACGCGGCCGATCACCACACCGCCAATGCGGACCGGTGAACGCGCCTTCAGCCCGCCGATGTTATCGAACGTGGCATAGATGCGATACGTCGGCTCGGTGCGTACTGAGGTGATATCCGCCGCTCTCAGGCAGATAAACAGCGCCGCCAGCAGCGCCAGCAGCAGGAAAACGCCGACCCAAATTTCATTTTTTCTCGTTTGCATGAACTCAATTCCCAAACATCAGTGCGGTGAGCACAAAATCCAGGCCCAGTACGGCCAGCGACGAATGTACGACAGTACGTGTAGTTGCACGGCTAATGCCCGCCGACGTCGGGATAGCATCGTAACCATTGAACAATGCAATCCAGGTGACCGTAATGGCAAACACCACGCTTTTAATCAGGCAGTTAACCAGATCCATTCGCAGGTCGATGGCGTCCTGCATCGCGGACCAGAAGAAGCCGGCATCGATGCCTTTCCAGTGGACCCCAACCAGCGAACCGCCCCAGATCCCCACGGCGACAAACAGAATAGTCAGTAGCGGGAGCGAGATCACCCCCGCCCAGAAACGCGGCGAGATCACGCGACGCAGCGGATCGACCGCCATCATTTCCATGCTGGATAGCTGCTCGGTCGCACGCATCAGGCCAATCTCAGCCGTTAATGCCGACCCAGCGCGCCCGGCAAACAGCAGTGCCGCCACAACCGGACCCAATTCGCGCAGCAGCGAAAGCGCCACCAGCATTCCGAGGCTGGTTTCCGCACTGTAGGTTGTCAGAACGAGGTAGCCCTGCAGCCCCAGCACCATACCGATAAACAGACCGGAAACAATAATGATGAGCATCGACAGCACGCCGACATTATAAAGCTGACGCACCAGCAGAGGGGCGTGCTTGCTAAACTCCGGCTTGCCGACCAGCGCGTTGAATAACATCAATCCGGCACGCCCGAACGTCCTGATGGTTTTTATGCCACGGTGTCCGAGAGCGGCCAACGCATTTAACAGCATGAGTGGCTTAACTCCCTATTCCCAGTAAATCGTCACGATAATCGCCCGCCGGGTAGCGGAACGGTACGGGTCCGTCAGCAATACCGTCGAGGAACTGCCGCACGCGTGGATCGCAATTTTCCTGCAGCGCCTGGGCGCTGCCGTGTGCAACGATCTTTTTGTCCGCCACGATATAGGCGTAATCGGCAATGCTCAACACTTCCGGTACATCGTGAGACACCACGATACAGGTGACGCCGAGCGCGCTGTTCAGTTCAGAGATGAGCTTTACCAGCACGCCCATCGTGATGGGATCCTGCCCGACGAACGGTTCGTCGAACATGATTAAATCGGGCTCTAATGCAATGGCTCGCGCCAGCGCGGCGCGGCGCGCCATCCCGCCGGACAGCTCCGAAGGCATTAGCTTCGCGGCTCCCCGCAACCCCACAGCTTCAAGCTTCATCATCACCGTGCTTTTCAGCAGCTCAGGCGGCAGGCTGGTATGCTCGCGCAGCGGATAGGCCACGTTATCAAAGACGTTCATGTCGGTGAACAACGCCCCCGACTGAAAGAGCATACTCATACGTTTGCGGACAGTATACAGGCGCGAGCGCGACATCTCCGGGACGTTTTCGCCATCGAAGAGGATTTCACCGCTATCCGGTGGGATCTGACCACCAATAAGGCGCAGGAGGGTCGTTTTACCGATCCCGGACGGCCCCATGATGGCGGTGATTTTGCCACGCGGTACGGTCAACGAAATATCATCGAATATCAGTCGATTGCCGCGAGAAAAACTCACACCGCGGACATCGACGATATTCGCCATCGTTTGGCTCATTTATAGTTCCTTTCTTACCCTGCTCACGTTAAGACGTGCAGCCTGAATCAGCCCTTAACCCCGCATTTTTACAGAATATTAGCCGTTGAGGTTAGCGAAAGCTGGCATTTGTTTTACTTTTCCGGCGCATAAAGTCAAAATTAGGAATTCGTTACGCCTCAGACCGTATGCAGTCCAGCCATTCCCGCGCGATGGACCGACAAGTATACCTGAAGAAAGGACTTTTGATGCTTTTAGCAACAGCACTGTTAATCATTGGTTTACTGTTAGTGGTCTACAGTGCTGACCGTTTAGTCTTTGCTGCATCTATCCTGTGTCGCCTGACGGGTGTACCGCCTGTAGTCATCGGGATGACCGTGGTCAGCGTTGGCACGTCACTTCCTGAAATCATCGTCTCCGTCTCGGCGTCGCTGCATGGTCAGTTAGACCTGGCAATTGGCACCGCGATTGGCTCTAACATCGTCAATATATTACTGATTTTAGGCCTTGCGGCACTGCTCCATCCATTTCGCGTGCATTCTGATGTTCTGCGCCGTGAATTGCCGCTAATGTTAGTCGTAAGCCTGCTGGCAGGGTGCGTATTTTATGATGGCGTATTGAGCTATAGCGACGGCATTTTCCTGCTGGCGTTGGCCGTCATCTGGTTACTGTATAGTGTTAAAATTGCCCGCCAGGCGGAAAAACAGGGTCAGGATAGCCTGACGCGTGAACAGGTTGCCGAACTCCCGCGGGAAGGCACGCTGCCGGTCGCCCTCCTCTGGCTTGGCGTTGCGCTGATCATCATGCCGATGGCAACGCGCATGGTCGTGGATAACGCGACGGTACTGGCGAACTATTTCGCCATGAGCGAACTGACGATTGGCCTGACGGTTATTGCTATCGGCACCAGCCTGCCGGAGCTGGCCACCGCCATTGCGGGGGCACGTAAAGGGGAAGATGACATCGCCATTGGTAATATCATCGGCTCCAACATATTTAATATCGCGATTGTCATGGGCCTGCCGGCTCTGATTACGCCGGGGCCGTTTAATCCTCTGGCGTTTTCACGCGATTACGGGGTGATGTTGCTGGTCAGCGTGATATTTGCCCTGCTCTGCTGGCGGCGGCAACGCCAGATCGGCAAAGGCGCAGGCGCGCTGCTGACGGGTGGATTTATCGTATGGATGGCGATGCTGTACTGGCTCTCGCCTCTTCTCTCTGGGTAAACGGAAACGCATTATGTCGCAAATAGAATTGCAGCCGGGTTTTGACTTTCAGAAAGCAGGCAAAGAGGTTCTGGAGATTGAACGTGAAGGTCTGGCGCAGTTAGATCAGTACATTAATCAGGATTTTAGTCTGGCATGTGAGAAGATATTCTACTGTGCCGGGAAAGTCGTGGTGATGGGGATGGGCAAGTCCGGCCACATTGGGCGCAAAATGGCGGCAACGTTTGCCAGCACCGGAACCTCGTCCTTCTTTGTACACCCGGGGGAAGCCGCGCACGGCGACCTGGGAATGGTCACGCCGCAGGATGTCGTTATCGCGCTGTCCAACTCCGGTGAGTCCAATGAAATTCTGGCATTGATCCCCGTACTGAAGCGTCTGCAGGTGCCGCTGATTTGCATGACCAGCCGTCCGGAAAGTAGCATGGCGCGTGCAGCCGATATTCATCTGTGCGTTAAAGTACCGAAAGAGGCCTGCCCGCTCGGCCTGGCACCAACGTCCAGCACCACCGCCGCGCTGGTCATGGGCGATGCGCTTGCCGTCGCGCTGCTTGAAGCCCGCGGTTTTACGCCGGAAGATTTCGCGCTCTCCCATCCGGGCGGCGCGCTGGGGCGCAAGCTGCTGCTGCGGGTAAACGATATTATGCACACCGGGGATGAGATCCCTCACGTCAGCAAAGAAGCCTCCCTGCGTGATGCGCTGCTGGAAATCACCCGTAAGAATTTGGGTATGACGGTCGTGTGCGACGATCTGATGAAAATTCAGGGGATCTTCACCGATGGCGACCTGCGTCGCGTGTTCGACATGGGTGTAGATGTCCGCACGCTCGGCATTGCCGATGTGATGACGCCCGGCGGCATTCGCGTGCGTCCGGGAACGCTGGCCGTGGATGTGCTGAACCTGATGCAGTCCCGCCATATCACCTCCGTTATGGTTGCCGATGGCGACCAGTTGCTGGGTGTGGTACATATGCATGATCTGCTGCGCGCTGGCGTAGTGTAATAAAGGATAAGACAATGAGTAATGCGGGTGCATCCCTTGCAACCTGTTATGGTCCGGTCAGTACCCAGATGATGGCAAAGGCGGAAAATATTCGTCTGCTCATTCTGGATGTGGATGGCGTACTTTCCGATGGCCTGATTTACATGGGCAATAATGGTGAAGAGCTGAAAGCGTTTAACGTTCGCGACGGCTACGGTATCCGCTGTGCGCTCACCTCGGGTATTGAGGTTGCTATCATCACCGGACGAAAAGCTAAACTGGTAGAAGACCGCTGTGAAACCTTAGGCATTACCCATCTTTACCAGGGTCAATCCGATAAGATGGCAGCGTTCAATGATTTACTGGGTAAACTGGCTATCGCACCGGAAAACGTGGCCTACGTTGGAGACGACCTGATTGACTGGCCGGTGATGGCTGAAGTCGGTCTCAGCATCGCGGTTGCTGATGCTCATCCGCTGTTAATCCCGCGCGCTGACTACGTTACCCACATCAACGGTGGCCGGGGTGCCGTCCGTGAAGTCTGCGATCTGCTTCTGCTGGCGCAGGGCAAGCTTGATGAAGCCAAAGGGCAATCGATATGAGTAAAACCAGACGTTGGGTTATCATTCTGCTTTCGCTTGTCGCACTGGTATTGATTGGCGTGAACCTTGCCGATCGCGACGATACGCAAACGGAAGTCGTCAACAATAACGATCCAACCTATAAAAGCGATCACAGCGACACCGTGGTCTATAGCCCGGAAGGAGCGCTGAATTATCGCCTGATTGCCCAGCACGTTGAATACTTTTCCGATGACGGCGTTTCGTGGTTTACCCAACCTGTCATGACCACTTTCGATAAAGACAAAGTGCCGACGTGGTCAATTAAGTCAGATCGGGCCAAACTGACAAATGACCGTATGCTTTATCTGTATGGCCACGTTGAAGTCAACGCCCTGACCGCTGACTCGCAACTGCGAAAAATTACGACGGATAATGCCCAGATCAACCTGGTAACCCAGGACGTGACGTCGCAGGATCTGGTCACACTCTATGGCACAACATTTAATTCCAGCGGTTTAAGAATGCGCGGGAACTTACGCAGCAAGAACGCCGAGCTGATTGAAAAGGTTAGAACCTCCTATGAAATTCAAAACAAACAAACTCAGCCTTAAAGTAATTATCGCCAGCGCGATGCTGGCGGCCAGTCTCCCCGCGCTTGCTGTAACGGGCGATACCGACCAGCCGATCCATATCGAGTCCGACACCCAGTCTCTCGATATGCAGGGTAACGTCGTCACCTTCACGGGTAACGTCGTCATGACTCAGGGGACCATCAAAATTAACGCCGATAAAGTGGTCGTTACCCGTCCGGGCGGCGAGCAGGGCAAAGAGATCATTGATGGTTACGGCAACCCGGCCACCTTCTACCAGATGCAGGACAACGGCAAGCCGGTGAAGGGCCACGCCTCGCATATGCACTATGAGCTGGCGAAGGACCTGGTCATCCTGACCGGAAACGCGTATCTGGAACAGCTGGACAGCAATATTACCGGTGACCAGATTACCTATCTGGTGAAAGAGCAAAAAATGCAGGCCTCCAGCGAGAAAGGCAAACGCGTAACCACCGTGCTGGTTCCGTCGCAGCTGCAGGACAAAGGCAAGGGCCAGGCCCCGGCACAGAAGAAGAGTAACTAATTCGCTATGGCAACATTAACTGCAAAAAATCTCGCGAAGGCCTATAAGGGCCGCCGTGTCGTAGAAGATGTCAGTCTGACCGTCAACTCCGGCGAAATTGTGGGCCTGCTTGGCCCGAACGGTGCGGGTAAAACCACCACCTTCTACATGGTGGTTGGCATTGTGCCGCGCGATGCCGGCAACATTATTATTGACGATGAAGATATCAGCCTGCTGCCGCTGCACGCGCGCGCGCGCCGTGGCATCGGCTATCTGCCGCAGGAAGCCTCTATTTTCCGTCGTCTGAGCGTCTTTGATAACCTGATGGCAGTCCTGCAAATTCGCGACGACCTGACCAACGAACAGCGTCAGGATCGTGCCAACGAGCTGATGGAAGAGTTTCATATCGAACACCTGCGCGACAGCCTGGGCCAGGCCTTGTCCGGGGGGGAACGCCGTCGTGTTGAGATTGCGCGCGCGCTGGCCGCCAATCCGAAGTTTATCCTTCTGGATGAACCGTTTGCGGGCGTTGACCCGATCTCCGTTATCGACATTAAACGCATTATCGAGCATCTGCGTGACAGCGGACTTGGCGTGCTGATCACAGACCACAACGTTCGTGAAACGCTGGCGGTATGTGAACGCGCGTATATCGTGAGCCAGGGCAATCTGATCGCTCACGGTACGCCGCAGCAGATCCTCGAAGACGATCATGTTAAGCGCGTCTATCTTGGGGAAGACTTCAGACTCTGATAGGGTAGAGGTAACGTAACGCCGAACCGGAGAAAAATGCTCTGAACATGAAGCAAGGTTTGCAATTAAGGCTCAGCCAACAGCTGGCGATGACGCCGCAGTTACAGCAGGCAATTCGTCTGTTGCAACTGTCCACCTTAGAACTCCAGCAGGAGCTCCAGCAGGCGCTGGACAGCAATCCCCTGCTGGAGCAAGCCGATCTTCATGACGAGGTAGATACCCAGCAGTCACAGGACACAGAAGCGCTCGACACCGCGGATGCACTCGAACAAAAAGAGATGCCGGACGAGCTTCCGCTGGATGCCAGCTGGGATGAAATCTATACCGCCGGGACCCCTTCCGGCACGCGTGCAGACTACCAGGACGACGAGCTACCGGTCTACCAGGGCGAAACCACCCAGTCGCTGCAGGATTACCTGATGTGGCAGGTAGAGCTTACCCCCTTCTCCGATACCGACCGCGCTATTGCCACGTCGATTGTCGACGCCGTTGATGACACCGGTTATTTGACCGTCACGCTGGACGACATTCTGGAAAGCATGGGCGATGAAGAGATTGAGATTGAGGAGATTGAAGCGGTACTGAAACGCATTCAGCGCTTCGATCCGGTCGGGGTGGCCGCGAAGGACCTGCGCGACTGTCTGCTGATCCAGCTTTCTCAGTTCAGCAAAGAGACGCCGTGGCTCGACGAGGCACGCTTAATCATCAGCGATCATCTGGATCTTCTGGCTAACCACGATTTCCGCACCCTGATGCGCGTCACGCGCCTGAAGGAAGAGGTGCTGAAAGAGGCGGTAAATCTGATTCAGTCCCTCGATCCGCGTCCCGGTCAGTCGATCCAGACCAGCGAACCCGAGTACGTTATCCCGGACGTGCTGGTCAGAAAACACAATGACCGCTGGGTCGTTGAACTGAACTCTGACAGCATCCCTCGCCTGCAAATCAACCAGCAGTACGCCTCCATGTGTACCAGCGCGCGCAACGACTCTGACAATCAATATATTCGCAGCAATCTTCAGGAAGCGCGATGGTTGATCAAGAGCCTGGAGAGCCGGAATGATACCCTGCTTCGCGTGAGCCGCTGCATCGTCGAACAGCAGCAGGCCTTCTTTGAGCAGGGCGAAGAGTATATGAAGCCGATGGTGCTGGCGGATATCGCCCAGGCCGTCGAGATGCATGAATCCACTATTTCCCGCGTTACTACGCAGAAGTATCTGCACAGTCCGCGCGGTATTTTTGAGCTTAAGTATTTCTTCTCCAGCCACGTGAACACCGAGGGTGGCGGCGAAGCCTCCTCAACGGCGATTCGCGCCCTGGTGAAGAAGTTGATCGCCGCGGAGAACCCCGCGAAGCCACTAAGTGACAGTAAGTTGACCACCATGCTGTCCGATCAGGGTATCATGGTGGCACGTCGTACTGTTGCGAAGTATCGAGAGTCTTTATCCATTCCGCCGTCTAACCAGCGTAAACAGCTGGTCTGACACAACCGATAAGGAAGACACTATGCAGCTCAATATCACAGGACATAACGTCGAGATTACTGAGGCTTTACGTGACTTCGTGAACGCTAAGTTCGCGAAACTCGAGCAGTATTTCGAAAGGATCAATCAGGTCTACGTTGTGTTAAAAGTGGAGAAAGTGACTCATATCTCGGATGCAACCCTGCATGTTAACGGGGGTGAACTCCATGCCAGTGCGGAAGGGCAAGACATGTACGCGGCTATCGACGGCTTGATTGACAAGCTTGCGCGACAGCTCAATAAACATAAAGATAAACTGAAACAACACTAATTGTCCGGGCAGTTAACGGGTGCAGGACGGCCTGTTGTGAAACACAACGGGCCATTTGTACAGTTAGCGCTTAGGTGAAATTATGATGAACAACGATTCCGCTCTTCAACTGAGCAATGTCCTTAACCAGGAATGTACCCGCAGTGCCGTTCACTGCCAGAGCAAAAAACGTGCGCTGGAGATCATCAGTGAATTAGCTGCAAAACAGCTGGGCCTGCCGCCGCAGGTGGTGTTCGAAGCCATTCTGACCCGTGAAAAGATGGGCAGTACCGGTATCGGCAACGGCATCGCGATCCCGCACGGCAAGCTGGAAGAGGACACCCTGCGTGCCGTCGGTGTGTTTGTGCAACTGGAAACCCCAATCGCTTTTGACGCCATTGATAACCAGCCCGTCGATCTCCTCTTCGCGCTGTTGGTGCCTGCCGACCAGACCAAGACCCACCTGCATACGCTTTCGCTGGTTGCTAAACGTCTGGCGGATAAAACCATCTGCCGTCGACTGCGCTCAGCCCAAAGTGATGAAGAGCTTTATCAAATTATCACTGAAGCAGAAGGCAATCAGGATGACGCATAACCAGGTGATGGCCTTCACATCTGTTGTCCTGAGGAGAAACGGAACATGGTGCTGATGATTGTCAGCGGTCGTTCAGGGTCGGGGAAATCCGTTGCCCTGCGCGCGCTGGAAGACATGGGTTTTTACTGCGTCGATAACCTGCCGGTCGTGTTATTGCCCGATCTGGCACGCACGTTAGCGGAGAGACAAACCTCCGCCGCCGTCAGTATCGACGTTCGTAACATGCCGGAATCGCCAGAGATCTTCGAACAGGCAATGAGTAACCTGCCTGACGCGTTCTCGCCTCAGCTGCTGTTCCTTGATGCCGACCGCAATACCCTGATCCGCCGCTACAGCGACACCCGTCGTCTGCACCCGCTTTCCAGCAAGAATCTCTCGCTGGAGAGCGCCATCGACGAAGAGAGCGATCTGCTTGAGCCGCTGCGCTCTCGTGCCGATCTGATTGTCGACACCTCAGAGATGTCCGTTCACGAGCTGGCGGAAATGCTGCGAACCCGGCTGCTGGGTAAACGCGAGCGCGAGCTGACGATGGTGTTCGAATCCTTCGGCTTTAAGCACGGTATTCCGATTGATGCGGACTATGTTTTCGACGTGCGCTTCCTGCCGAACCCGCACTGGGATCCCAAACTGCGTCCAATGACCGGTCTGGATAAGCCCGTAGCGGCGTTCCTCGACCGACACACAGAAGTTCACAATTTTATCTACCAGACGCGAAGCTACCTTGAGCTATGGTTACCTATGCTGGAGACAAACAATCGTAGCTACCTGACGGTGGCGATTGGCTGTACCGGCGGTAAACATCGTTCGGTCTACATCGCCGAACAGCTGGCCGACTATTTCCGCTCGCGCGGTAAGAACGTTCAGTCCCGTCATCGCACGCTGGAAAAACGTAAAACATGACCGTAAAACAAACCGTTGAGATCACCAATAAGCTGGGCATGCACGCACGCCCGGCGATGAAGCTGTTTGAGCTGATGCAGGGTTTCGATGCAGAAGTGCTGCTGCGTAATGACGAAGGCACCGAAGCGGAAGCCAACAGCGTGATTGCGCTGCTGATGCTGGACTCCGCCAAAGGGCGTCAGATTGAGGTTGAAGCCACGGGTCCTCAGGAAGAGGAAGCTCTGGCAGCGGTAGTTGCGCTGTTTAACGCCGGGTTCGACGAAGATTAGGCCTGCTATTCTGGCGGGTGGCGCTGCGCTTACCCGCCCTACATTAACGCATTTCTCTCCATAAACCCTTCACCACCCAGCTGGCGCATCTGGCGCATGATCCACGCCTGACGGCTTCGCACGTACCCTGACGGGGCGCTGGCCTTGAAGCGGACAGGATTAGGCAGAACAGCCGCGAGCAGCGCCGCCTCCGACATGCTCAGCCTGCTGGCAGGTTTATTAAAATAGCGTTGTGATGCAGCTTCGACACCAAATACCCCGTCGCCGAACTCGGCGATATTAAGGTAAACGGTCAGAATACGCTTTTTGCTCCAGACCGTTTCCATTCCCAGGGTCAGGCCCGCTTCCAGCCCTTTTCGCACCCAGCTTCGGCCATCCCACAGGAACAGGTTTTTAGCCGTCTGCTGCGACAGCGTTGACGCACCGCGCACGCGGTTTTCGTGACGTTCGTTATGGGCCAGCGCCTTTTCAATCGCAGCCACATCGAACCCCCAGTGCTCCGGGAATTTTTGATCTTCCGCCGCGATAACCGCCAGCCCCATGAACGGAGAAATTTCATCCATGTTCACCCAGTCAGAATGGGCAACATAGCCGAAATCACCGGAGAACCACGCGCTAAGCTGGCGCTCAACCATGACCGCTGAAAACGGTACCGGCAAAATGCTGAACACGGCCAGCCCGCCTCCCCAGAACACCGCCAGGACGAGAACGATGCGGAAAAGAAGGCGTTTCACCCATGCGCCTGCGGAAAACTGACGCTTCATTCCGTCAGCACCAGCACCCGGGCGACCAGCTTTTCAATGCCCACGGCGGCTTCCGCAATATTCTTCGCCAGCATATACGCGGGCGTGGTGACAACTTTGTTGTCTTCATCCACCACAATGTCATCGACCGGGCACGGAACGTGTTCGCCCCCCATATCCTCGACGACCTCTGCGGTATCAATATCGGTTCCGATCGTCAGCCGTAACGGAAAATCGAAAATATTTGGCAGCATGGCCGGTGCAATACAGATAAAGCCCAGCGGCTTGCCCGCGGCATGCATCGCCAGCGTCAGCGCTTTGAGATCAGGGTCCACCGTGCATGCGGCACCTTCGGCAGCAAAGGTGCTGAGATTTTTCGCGGCGCCGAAGCCGCCCGGCACAATGAGCGCATCCAGTTCAGCGGCATCTGCCTGCGCCAGCGGATGAATCTCTCCCCGGGCAATACGCGCGGCTTCAATCAGCACGTTACGCGTTTCGGCCATCGGCTCGCCGGTCAGATGGTTAATCACATCCGACTGATTTTTGTCGGGCGCAAAACAGATAACCTCTGCTCCCTGTTTTGTCAGGGCCAGCAGCGTGATTACGGCTTCATGTATTTCTGAACCATCAAAAACACCGCATCCGCTCAGGACAACACCAATTTTTTTCATCTTGACGATCCTTCTTTGCAACTCGCTGAAGCACATTAATAATTTTGATTAAAACGCTATGCTTCACACATTTCACTGATTCATGTAACAAACCATTTAAGATTTGCTATCTTATCTGCGTGCGGCCTAAATTTTTACGGCGGCGCCCATTAGAAAATTACTTTAAAAAACAGGCGCAGCCACGATTTCCCTGGTGTTGGCGCAGTATTCGCGCACCCCGGTCTAGCCGGGGTCATTTTTTTCTGGCATCCACCCAGGCTTTAAGCACCGCAACATCGTTCTGCCACTCTTGTTTCATCTCTTCAACCCAATCACCAACGTTATCTTCCCAGGCTGGTAAATCAGGCGACTGAATCTGTTGACCCAGCTGCTGCAGGTGGCGTAACCCGACCGAGCCGGCTGCGCCTTTGATTTTATGCCCTTCTTCCACGATGCCCTTCTGGTCACGCGCCGTCAGGTTTGACTCCAGCACGCTCAGATAACCCGGCATCATTTTTTCAAACACCGCCAGGCCGTCGGTAATCAGTTTCGGGCCGACCAGATCGATATACTGCTCCAGCATCGCGGTATCGAGTATCGTTTGGGCTTTTGCGCTATCAACAGACGTCATGGTGCTCTCCTCTTCATCGTGGGTATCCCAGAACTTCTTGATCATGGCGGTCAGAGCAGGCACCGCCAGAGGCTTGCTGAGTACATCGTCCATACCGGCGTCGAGGTACTCTTTTTTATCTTTCAGGACGTTCGCCGTCAGTGCCACCAGCGGCGGCAGTTCATCAGCCGCGTACTGACGCGTCAGTTCACGCGAGATATCCAGCCCGGTCATATCCGGCAACTGGATATCCAGCAGAACGAGGTCATATTCACCCGGTGTAAACATCTCCAGCGCGGCTTTACCGGTCATCGCGACATCCACGCTGTTGCCCAGTTTTTCCAGCACCGAGCGCGCTACAATCACGTTAAGCTCAATATCCTCCACCAGCAGGACGTGCAGCGCAGGCAGCGGCATATCGTCGTTTTCAAAGGTATCCTCTACCTCTTCCGCCACCGCCGGCGCATGCACCGTCAGCGTGAAGGTTGACCCTTTGCCCGCCTGGCTGGCAACGGTGATGTCACCACCCATGCTCTTCGCCAGCCGCTTAGACACCGCCAGGCCGATTCCGGTACCAGTGGCCGGTTTTCCACCGTTGCTGTCCTTCACCTGGTAGTACATCGCGAAAATCTTGTCCTGCTCCTCCTGCGGAATACCAATCCCGGAGTCCTCCACCTCGAAGTGCAGCATGTCGCCGTCGTCATAGCGAATACGCACCGCCACCTGCCCCTTCTGGGTAAATTTCACCGCGTTGCTGATGAGGTTCCACAGGATCTGACGCAGCCGCGTGCCGTCGGTAATCACTTTATGCGGCAGCGGCAGGGTGGGCTCCATGACAAAATTCAGCCCCTTCTGCTGGGCCTGCAGACCAGACAAGTTTTCCAGATCGGCAAGGAAGCTGGTGAAATCAACCGGCTGGTTATCAAGCTGAACCTTTCGGCGCTCCATCTTATCCATGTCAATAATATCGTTGAAGATATTACCCAGCGTGACCGCCGAGACGTGAATCGTTTTGAGGTATTTTTCCTGCTCTGCGGTCAGGTCGGTATCCAGCAGAATGCGGCTCAGCCCCACAATGCCGTTAAGCGGCGTACGAAGCTCATGGCTGATGGTGGAGATGAAGGTGGTCTTGTCGCGGCTGGCGCGCTCCAGCGCATCCTGATAGCGCTTACGCTCGGTAATATCACGGCCGAAGCCCATCAGGCCGTGGCGCTTCCCGACGCGGTCATAGTACGGCACCTTACGGATCTCAAAGCAGGCTTTGCGCCCGTCCGGGTAATCCAGCCACTGTTCGTAGGTCAGCGAGACGTTATGGCGGAACACTTTTTCATCCGTCTCCATGACCTTGGCGGCCGCCTCTTCGGAGTAAACGTCCTGCGGCTTGAGGTGAATCAGCTGCTTCTCGCTTTTCCCGGTCAGGAGCTCCATCGCGCGGTTACAGCCTGAAAATTCTTTATCTTCGTTACGGTAGAATACCAGATCCGGCGAAGCGTCCAGGAATGAACGCAGGAAGGAGGATTGCTGCTCAAGCTGGATCTGCGTCACCTCGCGCTCTTTCATTTCGATTTTCAGCTGTTCCAGCGTGGCCTGACGCTCTGCCTCCGCCTTCTCACG
This sequence comes from Enterobacter cloacae complex sp. I3, assembly GCF_014896175.1. Classification (NCBI taxonomy): domain Bacteria; kingdom Pseudomonadati; phylum Pseudomonadota; class Gammaproteobacteria; order Enterobacterales; family Enterobacteriaceae; genus Enterobacter; species Enterobacter cloacae complex sp. I3. The sequence continues at coordinate 69,738 of NZ_JADBQZ010000013.1, read as the reverse complement.
ATCTGAAATTTCCTGATTCAACTGAGCAATGTTGTCTTTAAGCTGAACGTTGAGCTTCAGGTCGCGCTCGCGCATCTCCTCCAGCTTATCGACCAGTTTTGATAAGCGCTGACGGGACTCCTCAAGCTGTTCGACCACCACGGAAAGGAAATAGACCGCCCACGGGGTAATGAGCAGGCCGAAGAAGATAGAGCGGATAACGTCGATACTCTCGACCTGACCATGCAGAACCATCGTAACGGCCATCTGCACGACAATCGCCAGAACGACCAGCGCCAGCGCCAGCAGCATGGAGAAACGCACCAGCCCAAGCTTCATCATCAGGTCGACGTAGTACTGGGCTAGCATTCGAATTTGCTTCATAGAGGATCCCTTCACGACTTTATCGCTCAATAATACTCAAATTCGAGGCGGGACGTTGAAGGTTGTGAGAAAAAGTGCGGGGTGAAACAGGAGATTAGCCTCGCCTCCGGTTCACCGGAAGCGAGGAGAGGTCAATCAGGAGCGTTTCAGCAGCAGCCAGAGACTGATCAGGAAGAAGCTGGCGCTCGGCAGCAGCGCACCGATAATCGGCGGGATGCCATAAACCAGCGTCAGCGGACCGAAGATCTGATCGAGTACATAGAAGACAAAGCCGAAGCTAATACCGGTCACGACGCGCACGCCCATCGGCACGCTACGCAGCGGGCCGAAGATAAACGACAGCGCCATCAGCATCATCACCGCCACGGACATCGGCTGGAAGATTTTGCTCCACATGTTGAGCTGATAGCGTCCGGCATCCTGCCCGCTCGACTTCAGGTACTTCACATAGTTGTGCAAGCCGCTGATAGAGAGCGCGTCAGGATCCAGCGCAACAACCCCGAGCTTATCCGGCGTGAGGTTGGTCTTCCAGGTGCCGGTCACCGTCTGTGACCCGGTAATCTGTTTTGGATCGGTCAGGTCAGACTCATCAACCTGCGACAAACGCCACTGCTTATGTTCAGCGTCAAACTTCGCGGAAGAGGCGTGTCGGACAGACTCCAGACGACGCTGGTCGTTGAACGCGTAGATGCTCACCCCGCCCAGTTCATCATTACCCTTTACCCGTTCGATGTAGACAAAGTTTTTCCCGTCTTTCGCCCATAAACCTTGCTGAGTCGAGAGCAGTGAACCACCGTACATTGCCTGAGCACGATAGTTACGCGCCATCTGCTCGCCCTGCGGTGCCACCCACTCGCCAATCGCCATGGTCAACAGCACCAGCGGGATTGCGGTTTTCATTACCGACAGCGCAACCTGCATACGGGTAAAGCCTGAGGCCTGCATCACCACCAGCTCGCTGCGCTGAGCCAGCATCCCCAGCCCCAGCAGCGCGCCCAGCAGGGCCGCCATCGGGAAGAAGATCTGCACATCTTTTGGCACGCTGAGCAGGGTGTACATCCCCGCACCCATCGCGTCATAGCTGCCCTGCCCGGCTTTTTTCAGCTGATCGACAAATTTGATAATGCCGGAGAGCGACACCAGCATGAACAACGTCATCATGATGGTGGTGAAAATGGTTTTACCGATATAGCGATCAAGAACGCCAAACGCCTGCATTAGATGGCTCCTTTACGCGAGAATCGGGCACGTATGCGGCGCACAGGCACCGTATCCCACAGGTTTAATGCCAGCGCCAGTAAGATGTACAGGCTGTTAACGAACCACGTCCAGACCATCGGATCCAGCTTACCCTTCGCGCCGTTAGAGCGAATCGAGGTTTGCAGCAGGAAGTAGATCAGGTAAAGCAGCATCGCTGGCAGCATAGAGAGCACGCGGCCCTGGCGCGGGTTCACCACGCTCAGCGGCACGACAATCAGTGCCATCATAAACACGGTGAATACGAGCGTAATACGCCAGTGGAACTCAGCCCGCGCTCTGTCGGTATCGGTATTCCACAGCGTGCGCATATCCATTTGCTCGGTATCCGTCGGATCGAGCGCCACCGCCTGATGACCAATAATGGCCTGATAGTTCTGGAAATCCGTAATACGGAAGTCACGCAGCATCGCGGTGCCTTCGAAACGGGTGCCTTTATTCAGCGTGACGACCTGAGAACCGTCTTTGCGCTGAGAAAGCTGGCCAGAATCGGCAACCACCACAGACGGACGCGCGTTCCCTTTAGGACGCAGCTGCGCCAGAAATACATCGTTGAATTTACTGCCGTCAACGCTCTCAATAAACAGCACGGAGTTTCCGTCAGTCGCCTGCTGGAACTGCCCCTGCGCGAGCGCCGCCATGCCGGGGTTTGCTTTCGCCTCGGCCAGCACTTCGTCCTGATGACGGGAAGACATAGGGCCCGCCCACATCACATTCACCGCCGCAACAATGCCCGTGAACAGCGCCAGTATCATCGCCGCTTTCACCAGTACGGCTTTACTCAGGCCGCAGGCATGCATCACCGTAATTTCACTCTCGGTGTACAGCTTACCGAGGGTCATCAGCAGGCCGAGGAATAGACTCAGCGGCAGAATAAGCTGCGCCATTTCCGGGATCCCCAGCCCAAGCAGGGAAAGCACCAGATTCGTTGGAATTTCGCCGTCAACGGCCGCACCGAGGATCTTAACCAGCTTCTGACAGAAAAAAATCAGCAGCAGGATGAAGAGGATCGCCAGTTGGCTTTTGAGCGTCTCCCGCACCAGATATCTTATGATTATCACTTTAAATACGCCCGTAAAAACCCGTCTCTTTGCTGGAAAATCGCTTGTTTCATGGCTTAAACGTCATTTATTCTCTTGAGTCGTCGAAATCGTCGCTAAGATTAAAACATCCGGCGGATTCACGCTTCAGGACTTTTTCTGACGTGTCGAAACCGTAGTAACGTAAGATTAACACGAAGTCACCACAACAGCGGACATGAGTTACGAAAGGTTTCAATTCTATCCGTAGCAGCCGCCGTTGTCTTTAAGATTCAGGAGCGTAGTGCATGGAGTTCAGTGTAAAAAGCGGTAGCCCGGAGAAACAGCGGAGTGCCTGCATCGTTGTGGGCGTCTTTGAACCGCGCCGACTCTCCCCGATCGCCGAGCAACTCGATAAAATCAGTGAGGGCTATATCAGCGCCCTGCTGCGCCGTGGCGAACTGGAAGGCAAACCTGGGCAGACGCTGTTACTGCACCATGTTCCGAACGTCCTGTCAGAGCGTATTCTGCTGATTGGCTGCGGCAAAGAGCGCGAGCTGGATGAACGTCAGTATAAGCAGGTTATTCAGAAAACCATTAATACGCTGAATGACACCGGTTCAATGGAAGCCGTCTGCTTCCTGACCGAGCTGCACGTCAAAGGCCGTAACACCTACTGGAAAGTGCGTCAGGCCGTCGAAACGGCAAAAGAGAGCCTTTACAGCTTCGATCAGCTTAAGACCAACAAAAGCGAGCCGCGTCGCCCGCTGCGCAAAATGGTCTTTAACGTGCCAACCCGTCGCGAACTGACCAGCGGCGAGCGCGCCATCCAGCATGGTCTGGCGATTGCCGCCGGTATCAAAGCGGCAAAAGATCTCGGCAACATGCCGCCAAACATCTGTAACGCCGCCTACCTCGCCTCTCAGGCGCGCCAGCTGGCTGACTCCTACAGCAAAAACGTCATCACCCGCGTCATCGGCGAACAGCAGATGAAAGAGCTGGGGATGCACTCCTATCTGGCGGTGGGTAACGGCTCGCAGAACGAATCCCTGATGTCGGTCATCGAATACAAAGGCAATCCGTCTGAAGACGCGCGTCCGATCGTGCTCGTCGGTAAAGGGCTGACCTTTGACTCCGGCGGTATCTCCATCAAGCCTTCAGAAGGCATGGACGAGATGAAGTACGACATGTGCGGCGCGGCGGCGGTTTACGGCGTCATGCGCATGGTTGCGGAGCTTCAGCTGCCCATCAACGTAATCGGCGTGCTGGCAGGCTGCGAAAACATGCCTGGCGGTCGCGCGTATCGTCCGGGCGACGTCCTGACCACCATGTCCGGCCAGACCGTTGAAGTGCTGAATACCGACGCCGAAGGCCGTCTTGTACTCTGTGACGTGTTGACCTACGTTGAGCGCTTCGAGCCAGAAGCGGTTATCGACGTGGCCACCCTGACCGGTGCCTGCGTGATTGCCCTGGGCCATCACATCACCGGCCTGATGTCGAACCACAACCCGCTGGCGCACGAGCTTATCGGCGCGTCCGAGCAGGCCGGTGACCGCGCATGGCGTCTGCCGCTGGGTGACGAGTATCAGGAACAGCTGGAGTCTAACTTTGCGGACATGGCAAACATCGGCGGTCGTCCTGGCGGCGCAATTACCGCAGGCTGCTTCCTGGCGCGCTTCACCCGTAAATATAACTGGGCGCACCTGGATATCGCGGGGACCGCATGGCGCTCCGGTAAAGCCAAAGGCGCTACCGGACGTCCGGTGGCCCTGCTGTCGCAGTTCCTGCTTAATCGTGCGGGTTTTAACGGCGACGAGTGATGTAATGTGCCGGGTGGCGGCTTCGCCTTACCCGGCCTACACGCCACTCAACCGTAGGCCGGGTAAGCGAAGCGCCACCCGGCTTTGCATTTAAATCCACGACAAGAAGCCCCATATATGAAGAATGCAACGTTCTACCTTCTGGACAACGACACCCATCAGGATGGCCTCAGCGCCGTTGAACAGCTGGTGTGTGAAATTGCCGCAGAACGTTGGCGCGCAGGTAAACGCGTACTGATTGCCTGTGAAGATGAGTTGCAGGCGATTCGCCTGGATGAAGCGCTATGGGCGCGCCCGCCGGAAAGTTTTGTTCCGCATAACCTGTCGGGCGAAGGTCCACGCGGCGGGGCACCGGTCGAAATTGCCTGGCCGCAAAAGCGCAACAGCAGCGCGCGCGATATTCTCATTAGCCTGCGGACAGACTTTGCAGATTTTGCCACCGCTTTCACAGAAGTGGTAGACTTTGTCCCTTACGAAGAATCCTTGAAACAACTGGCGCGCGAACGCTATAAAGCGTACCGCCTGGCCGGTTTTAACCTGAATACGGCAACCTGGAAATAATGGAAAAGACATATAACCCACGCGATATCGAACAGCCGCTTTACGAGCACTGGGAACAGCAGGGCTATTTCAAGCCTAACGGCGACGAAAGCAAAGAGTCCTTCTGCATCATGATCCCGCCGCCGAACGTCACCGGCAGTTTGCATATGGGGCATGCTTTCCAGCAAACCATCATGGACACCATGATCCGCTACCAGCGCATGCAGGGCAAAAACACCCTGTGGCAGGCGGGGACTGACCACGCGGGTATCGCGACCCAGATGGTGGTTGAGCGTAAAATTGCCGCTGAAGAAGGTAAAACTCGTCACGACTACGGTCGCGATGCGTTCATCGACAAAATCTGGCAGTGGAAGGCAGAATCCGGCGGCACCATTACCCGTCAGATGCGCCGTCTCGGCAACTCTGTGGACTGGGAGCGCGAGCGCTTCACCATGGACGAAGGCCTGTCCAACGCCGTAAAAGAAGTGTTCGTCCGTCTGTACAAAGAAGACCTGATTTACCGCGGCAAACGCCTGGTAAACTGGGACCCGAAACTGCGCACCGCAATTTCTGACCTGGAAGTGGAAAACCGCGAGTCCAAAGGCTCCATGTGGCACATCCGCTATCCGCTGGCCGATGGCGCAAAAACCGCAGACGGTAAAGATTACCTGGTGGTGGCGACCACCCGTCCGGAAACCCTGCTGGGCGATACCGGCGTGGCCGTTAACCCGGAAGATCCGCGCTATAAAGATCTGATCGGCAAATTTGTGGTGCTGCCGCTGGTGAACCGCCGCATTCCGATTGTGGGCGACGAACACGCCGACATGGAAAAAGGCACCGGCTGCGTGAAAATCACCCCGGCGCACGACTTCAACGATTATGAAGTGGGTCGTCGTCACGCCCTGCCGATGATCAACATTCTGACCTTCGACGGCGATATCCGCGAAAGCGCAGAGGTGTACGACACCAAAGGCAACGAATCCGACGTTTACTCCAGCGAGATCCCGGCGGAGTTCCAGAAGCTGGAGCGCTTTGCCGCACGTAAAGCCATCGTAGCCGCCGTTGATGCCCTCGGCCTGCTGGAAGAGATTAAGCCTCACGATCTGACCGTGCCGTACGGCGACCGTGGCGGCGTGGTTATTGAGCCAATGCTGACCGACCAGTGGTACGTCCGTGCCGACGTGCTGGCAAAACCGGCTGTGGAAGCGGTTGAGAACGGCAGTATTCAGTTCGTGCCGAAGCAGTACGAAAACATGTACTTCTCCTGGATGCGCGACATTCAGGACTGGTGTATCTCCCGTCAGCTGTGGTGGGGTCACCGCATCCCGGCATGGTACGACAACGAAGGCAACGTCTACGTTGGCCGTAGCGAAGACGAAGTGCGTCAAGAAAATAACCTGAGCGCTGACGTGGCCCTGCGCCAGGATGAAGACGTTCTGGATACCTGGTTCTCCTCCGCGCTGTGGACCTTCTCTACCCTCGGCTGGCCGGAAAACACCGACGCGCTGCGTCAGTTCCACCCTACCAGCGTAATGGTGTCCGGCTTCGACATCATCTTCTTCTGGATTGCCCGCATGATCATGATGACCATGCACTTCATCAAAGACGAAGACGGCAAGCCGCAGGTTCCGTTCCATACCGTCTACATGACCGGCCTTATCCGCGACGACGAAGGGCAGAAGATGTCCAAGTCCAAGGGCAACGTGATTGACCCGCTGGACATGGTTGACGGGATCTCCCTGGAAGACCTGCTGGAAAAACGTACCGGCAACATGATGCAGCCGCAGTTGGCTGAGAAAATCCGCAAGCGTACCGAGAAGCAGTTCCCGAACGGGATCGAATCTCACGGTACCGACGCCCTGCGCTTCACCCTGGCGGCGCTGGCCTCGACCGGCCGCGACATCAACTGGGACATGAAACGTCTTGAAGGTTACCGTAACTTCTGTAACAAGCTGTGGAACGCCAGCCGCTTCGTGCTGATGAACACCGAAGATCAGGATTGCGGCTTCAACGGCGGCGAGATGACCCTGTCTCTGGCGGACCGCTGGATCCTGGCGGAATTTAACCAGACGGTGAAAGCCTTCCGCGAGGCGCTGGACAGCTACCGCTTCGATATCGCAGCGGGCATTCTGTATGAATTCACCTGGAACCAGTTCTGTGACTGGTATCTGGAGCTGGCGAAGCCGGTCATGAACGGCGGTTCTGAAGCAGAGCTGCGCGGCACGCGCAACACGCTGATTACCGTCCTGGAAGGCCTGCTGCGCCTTGCGCATCCGGTTATTCCATTCATCACCGAGACCATCTGGCAGCGCGTGAAGGTCATTGCGGGCATCAACGCCGATACCATCATGCTGCAGCCGTTCCCGGAATTCGATGCGGCTAAGGTTGATGAAGCCGCGTCTGCGGATACCGAGTGGCTGAAGCAGGCGATCGTTGCGGTACGTAACATCCGTGCCGAAATGAACATCGCCCCGGGTAAACCACTGGAGCTGCTGCTGCGCGGCTGCAGCGACGCTGCCGTTCGTCGCGTCACCGAGAACAACACCTTCCTGAAAACCATGGCGCGTCTGGAAAGCATCACCGTGCTGCCTGCCGATGACAAGGGTCCGGTTTCCGTGACTAAAATCATCGACGGTGCGGAGCTGCTGATCCCGATGGCGGGCCTGGTCGACAAAGAGGCAGAGCTGGCGCGTCTGGCGAAAGAAGTGGCGAAAGTCGATGTGGAAATTGGCAAAATCGAAAGCAAGCTGGCGAACGAAGGCTTTGTGGCCCGCGCGCCGGAAGCGGTCATTGCCAAAGAGCGTGAGCGTCTGGTTGCCTTCGCCGATGCGAAGACCAAACTGATCGAGCAGCAGGCCGTTATCGCAGCCCTGTAATGCTTTTACCCCTTACGCTTCAGGGCGTAAGGGGTAACCTTCCTGAAAACTCCTCGCTTGCACTCCCTTTTCTGCGGTGCTATTAACAGCAACTGTGTGTCAATTTTTGTAATGAGTAATGCTATGAGCGTGATTACCCCCGTCGCGACGACGATGCGTCGGATCACTGAGCAGGACAATCCGGCTATCGCCGCCGTTATCCGCACCGTTTCTGCAGAGTTTGGGCTGACGGCGGATAAAGGTTACACCGTTGCCGACCCGAATCTTGACGAACTGTTTAAGCTGTACAGCCAGCCGGGCCACGCCTACTGGGTCATTGAGCAGAACGGCCAGGTTGTGGGCGGCGGCGGTGTTGCACCGCTGAGCTGCAGCGAGCCGGATATCTGTGAGCTGCAGAAAATGTATTTCCTGCCGTCGGTTCGTGGACAGGGCCTGGCGAAGAAGCTGGCGCTGGTCGCCCTGGAGCACGCGCGCAATCAGGGTTTTAAACGCTGTTACCTCGAAACCACCGCCTTCCTCAAAGAGGCCATCGGCCTGTATGAACATCTGGGCTTTGAGCATATCGATGCGCCGCTGGGCTGCACGGGCCACGTTGACTGCGAAGTCAGAATGCTGAAAAGTCTGTAAGTTTCGTTCCTGCCCCCTTCTGTTAAGCGGCTGTAAACTGAATGCTCTACACTCTCAGTTCACACCACAACGGGGGAAATACGATGTCGAAGATAAAAAGCTACGCCGCACCGCAGGCGGGTGCAGAACTTGAGCTGTACGAGTACGATGCGGGCGAACTAAAAGCAGAAGACGTCGAAGTACAGGTTGATTACTGCGGGGTCTGCCACTCAGATCTCTCGATGATCGACAACGAATGGGGCTTCTCCAGCTATCCGCTGGTTGCCGGGCACGAAGTGATTGGCCGCGTCGTCGCGCTCGGCAGCGCCGCGCAGGACAAAGGGCTGAAGGTTGGCCAGCGCGTGGGCATTGGCTGGACAGCACGCAGCTGCGGCCACTGCGACGCCTGTATCAGCGGCAACCAGATCAACTGCCTTGAAGGCGCAGTGCCCACCATCCTGAACAAGGGCGGTTTTGCCGATAAGCTGCGCGCCGACTGGCAATGGGTCATCCCGCTGCCGGACAGCATTGATATTGAATCTGCTGGTCCACTGCTGTGCGGCGGGATCACCGTCTTTAAACCGCTGCTGATGCACCACGTCACCGCCACCAGCCGCGTGGGCGTGATCGGTATCGGCGGTCTGGGCCATATCGCCATCAAGCTGCTGCACGCGATGGGCTGTGAAGTGACGGCGTTTAGCTCGAACCCGGCGAAGGAGAAAGAAGTGCTGGCAATGGGCGCGGACAAAGTCGTGAACAGCCGCGATCCGGACGCGCTGAACGCGCTGGCTGGGCAGTTTGACCTGATCATCAACACCGTGAACGTCGATCTCAACTGGCAGCCGTACTTTGAAGCGCTGGCCTACGGCGGTAACTTCCACACCGTGGGTGCGGTGATGAAGCCGCTGCCGGTTCCGGCCTTTACCCTGATCGGCGGGGATCGCAGCGTGTCAGGCTCCGCGACCGGTACGCCATACGAGCTGCGCAAGCTGATGAAGTTTGCCGGCCGCACCAAAGTGACGCCGACCACCGAGCTGTATCCGATGTCGAAAATTAACGAAGCCATCCAGCACGTGCGCGACGGCAAAGCCCGTTATCGCGTGGTGTTGAAAGCGGATTTCTGATGTGAGTTTGCCGGGTGGCGGCTTCGCCTGACCCGGCCTACTTTTGCTACTGCGCCAATATATTAAACACTTCCGCCACCGCGACCGCCCCCGGGTCCATTACCCCATCCAGATTCTCTTTATTCACATACGATGAGCGCCCTGCTCCGGCTTTCGCCATTTTCGCCGTTGCCTCCGCTCCCTGCTGCGCAGCGTGCGCTGCCGCCTGAAGATCTTTTTTCTTCAAGGCTTCCAGCGCCGGTTGCAGCGCATCGATCAGCGTACGATCGCCGAGATCTGCCCCGCCATACTGCTTCATCTGCGCCAGTCCGCTCAGCAATGCTTCAGGTAGCGGCTGTCCATCGTGAAGCTTTTGCCCCGCCGCCGTGAAGAAGATCGACATGAGTACACCGCTCGATCCGCCCATCACCGTGGCCAGTCGTTCCCCCACCAGCAACAGCAGCTTAGGCACGTCATTCAGCGGGAGAGTGTTTTCTTCCAGGCGCTGCGCAATATCCCGTGCACCTTGCGCAAACGTAGAGCCGGTATCGCCATCGCCCACTTTGGCATCCAGCGCATTCAGGCGGTTTTCAAGCTGTATGAGCGTCTTCGTCACCTGTGAAACAGACTCCTTCACCTGCGGATTGTCGGACGCGGCATATTCCACGCTATCGTGAATAGCGCTTTGCGGAACGGTACGCAGAGGGGCAAACGCCACAGGCTTCTGCCAGCCCAGCGTCTCGACCTCGGCGTGAATCGCCTTTTCAAAGTAATCGTTGAGCTTTAGCAGCGTCAGAGAAAAGCCCTTCATATCCAGCGCGCTCACCAGCGGCGCAGGGCCAATCAGGTACGCAATATTCTCTTTCAGCGCTGAATGTGCCAGCTCTTTGGTGAGAAGAGCCATCTCCAGCGCGGACACGCCGCCGAGGTTGTTGATCAGTACCGCGAAACGCCCCTCGCCCGCCTGCGCTTTGAGCGGCGTCACCAGCGTGTCGATAATCGCTTTACTGTTTTGCGTATCAACCACCGAGGCACCCGGCTCCCCGTGGATCCCCAGCCCCAGCTCGACATGGCCCTGCTTGATGCGCCCCTCTTCATCGTCGCTGCCCGGCAGGTTGCAGGTTTGCATCGCAACGCCCAGGCTCCAGAGGTTATCGCAGGCCTGCTGCGCAATATCCCGCACCTCGCTCAGCGATTTTCCTTGCTCCGCTGCATAGCCCGCAATCTTGTGCACCAGCGCCGTGCCGGCAATGCCGCGCGGCTGCTTGTTGCCGGGCAGCGCGATATCGTCCGCCACAATCACCATCTCGACCTTCAGGCCGTAGCGTTTGGCCTTTTCTGCCGCCAGGCCAAAGTTAAGCCGGTCACCGGTATAGTTTTTGACGATCAGCAGGCAGCCGCGATCGCCCGTCACCGCCACAATAGCGTTCAGCACCGCATCCACGCTCGGGGAGGCGAACAGATCGCCACACACTGCCGCCGTCAGCATGCCTTTACCGACAAATCCGGCGTGCGCCGGTTCGTGCCCGGAGCCACCGCCGGAGATCACCGCCACGCGGCTTTTATCCCAGTCGCCGCGGGCGACAACCCTGATAGCTGGATCGATATCAAGTTTGACGAGATTCGCATGTGGCGCAGAAAGCAGTATGCCTTCAATGGCGTCATTGACCAGCTGTTTGCGATCGTTAAAGAAGAATCTGGACATTGTTTTCCACTATTTTATGAACCGTATGCAAAAGCATAGTCCGCGCTGGACAATGCGCCGCAAAGTCAGCAATTTACTCAACCATTTTGCCGTCAGGTTGCCTATACTCCACCCAGGACTAAGAGAGGAAGCGCATCATGAGTACACCATTGTTAATTGCCCGGACGCTGGAAAAAGAGCTGTATCTACTGCCCGCGATGGCGAACCGCCACGGTCTGATTACCGGCGCCACCGGCACAGGGAAAACAGTCACTCTCCAGAAGCTGGCGGAGTCACTTTCAGAGATTGGCGTGCCGGTCTTTATGGCTGACGTAAAAGGCGATTTAACCGGTGTGGCTCAGCAGGGTACCGCTTCTGAAAAACTGCTCGAACGACTGAAGAATATTGGCATTACGGACTGGACGCCGCACGGCAACCCGGTGGTGGTCTGGGACATCTTCGGTGAGAAAGGCCACCCGGTACGCGCCACCGTTTCCGATCTCGGCCCGCTGCTGCTGGCCCGCCTGCTCAACCTCAACGACGTGCAGTCCGGGGTGCTGAATATTATCTTCCGTATCGCCGACGATCAGGGGCTGCTGCTGCTCGATTTCAAAGATCTGCGCGCCATTACCCAGTACATCGGCGATAACGCCAAATCCTTCCAGAACCAGTACGGCAATATCAGCAGCGCCTCTGTCGGTGCCATTCAGCGTGGGCTACTGACGCTGGAGCAGCAGGGCGCCGAACACTTCTTCGGCGAGCCGATGCTGGATATCAAAGACTGGATGCGCACCGACAGCAGCGGCAAAGGCATCATCAACATTCTGAGTTCAGAGAAGCTCTACCAGATGCCAAAGCTTTACGCCGCCAGCCTGCTGTGGATGCTCTCCGAACTGTACGAGCAGTTACCTGAAGCGGGCGATCTGGAAAAACCCAAACTGGTCTTCTTCTTTGACGAAGCACACCTGCTGTTTAACGACGCGCCGCAGGTGCTGCTGGATAAAATTGAACAGGTTATCCGCCTGATCCGCTCCAAAGGGGTCGGCGTCTGGTTTGTGTCGCAAAACCCGTCGGATATTCCTGACAATGTGCTGGGCCAGCTTGGTAACCGCGTGCAGCACGCCCTGCGCGCCTTTACGCCGAAGGATCAGAAAGCGGTGAAAGCCGCCGCGCAAACCATGCGTGCCAATCCGGCCTTTGATACCGAAGCCGCGATTCAGGCGCTGGGCACCGGTGAAGCGCTGATCTCGTTCCTGGATGCCAAGGGCAGCCCGTCCGTGGTGGAACGCGCAATGGTGATCGCGCCCTGCTCGCGCATGGGGCCGGTTACCGACGATGAACGTAACAGCCTGATTAATCACTCCCCGGTGTACGGCAAGTATGAAGACGAGGTGGATCGGGAGTCTGCGTTCGAGATGCTGCAAAAAGGGGTACAGGCAACCACCGAATCGCAGGATGCTCCACCCGCTAAGGGCCTGTCAGTCGCAGTGGATGACGGCATTCTCGGCGGGCTAAAAGACATTTTGTTTGGCACAACCGGGCCGCGCGGCGGCAAGCGCGACGGCGTGGTACAGACCATGGCGAAAAGCGCCGCGCGGCAGGTCACCAGTCAGATTGTGCGCGGTATGCTGGGGAGTCTGCTAGGCGGCCGCCGTCGGTAGACGGGGAACCCACGGACGGCCCAGCGCCGAACCCTGTACGCCGTTTTCCTGAAGATAGCGGTCGATTTCCACCATCCCCGTCCACCGGTTCTCGCACCAGAGCGGTGCCAGAAGCGTTGGACGGCGGGCGCTGGCGGAGATGCGGTGGTAGACAATCTCCGGCGGCGTGTGGCGAATCATCTCTCCCGCCGTCACCGTATAGTCGTCGAGTTCGATACTGCTTAACCGACCGGCTTCCCAGGCTTTCGCCATTATGCTTCCCTTCACGATATGCAGCGGGTGCAGCTTAATGCCGTCTACGCCGGTTTCCACGACTTTTTCCAGCGTCTCCAGGCTGTGTTGCTGCCCTTCTCCGGTCAAGCCGACAATCAGATGCGAACAGACTTTCAGGCCACGCTCGCGGGCGAGACGCGTGGTGCGCTGGTAGCAGGCGAAATCATGCCCACGATTGATACGGTGCAGGGTTTTATCGTGCGCGGTCTGCAGGCCCAGCTCCAGCCAGATCTCATAGCCCTTCTCTCTGTACTCGCTAAGTAAATCCAGCACCGCCTCCGGTACGCAGTCCGGGCGCGTACCCACGCACAGCCCGACAATGTTAGCCTGAGCGACCGCCTGCTGATACATCGAGCGTAATACCTGAACCTCCGCCCACGTGCTGGTGTAGGCCTGGAAATAGGCCAGATACTGCTTCGCGCGGTTCACCAGGCTGGCCTGATGGGCGAGCTGTTCCGCGATAGATTTATGCTGCTGAGCTTCGTCAGCAAACGACGCAACGTTACAGAAGGTGCAGCCGCCGCGCCCGATGGTGCCGTCGCGATTCGGGCAGCTAAAGCCGCCGTGCAGCGTCAGCTTATGCACCTTTTGACCGTACCGCTGCAAAAGATCCCCACCAAACATATTGACTAATTTCTGTAACTGCATAATCTGATAGACCGTCCCGAAGAAAGGGGACAAGCCTGCCATTTTTAGCCTCTGTCGGCGATGACCTAGATCAATCGCCCTGGACGGCCTTTATCCATTTGAATAAATAATCACGATTACCGAGATTTCATTCACCCGCCACGTAATTACTTTTCCTTATGTTCTGATGGTTTTTTTCATTTATAGCGCCAGGACTGAAAAACAGTGATTTTATGCGGGTTCGAAGACTGCGCCAGATTATTATTCTGCCATAAATCCGCATTTCAGCACGCTGCATCAATAATACCGCTTTCATATAGTGAGTCAGATCACACTCCCCTGCACCTTCCTGGCGCTTTCAGTGGTTGTAAAATTAGTAAAATAACCAATAAAAACAAAATGATAATTACGCTTTAGCACATTTTTGTATAAATAAGATTGCCATTTGACCTGTGTACCAATTCCCGATAAGTTGGAAATCCGCTGGAAGCTTTCTGGATGAGCGGCCTGCTCATCATATTTATGCAGTAATTGAGATTCCCTCTGAAGCAAGTCCTCAAACTTGTTTACCTGCGCGAAAGGATGAAAAAGAGGGCGAATGCGAGGTCCGCGTATGAAACGCTAACCCCGTCGCCATGCTCTTTCTGCGCCTGTGCGCCACGGTAAAGTTCAGTGGGAAGCCCGACGAGCCTGGGGAGGTTCACTGATATGTTGTACGATAAATCCCTTGAGAAGGATAACTGTGGTTTCGGCCTGATCGCCCACATAGAAGGCGAACCTAGCCACAAGGTAGTGCGTACCGCTATTCACGCACTGGCCCGTATGCAGCACCGTGGCGCCATCCTGGCCGATGGTAAAACCGGCGACGGTTGCGGCCTGCTGCTGCAAAAACCGGATCGTTTCTTCCGCATCGTGGCGGAAGAGCGCGGCTGGCGTTTAGCCAAAAACTACGCTGTCGGCATGCTGTTCCTGAATCAGGATCCTGAAAAGGCTGCCGCCTCACGCCGCATCGTTGAAGAAGAACTTCAGCGCGAAACCCTGTCGATTGTCGGCTGGCGCGATGTGCCAACCAACGAAGGGGTACTCGGTGAAATCGCCCTCTCCTCGCTGCCTCGTATTGAGCAGATTTTCGTTAACGCGCCTGCGGGCTGGCGTCCGCGCGATATGGAACGCCGTCTGTTTATCGCCCGTCGCCGCATTGAAAAACGTCTCCAGGACGATAAAGAGTTCTACGTCTGTAGCCTCTCTAACCTGGTGAACATCTATAAAGGTCTGTGTATGCCGGCTGACCTGCCGCGCTTCTACCTGGACCTGGCGGACCTGCGTCTGGAATCGGCCATTTGCCTGTTCCACCAGCGCTTCTCCACCAACACCGTACCACGCTGGCCGCTGGCTCAGCCGTTCCGCTACCTGGCGCACAACGGCGAGATCAACACCATCACCGGCAACCGCCAGTGGGCGCGTGCTCGTACCTATAAGTTCCAGACCCCTCTGATCCCTGACCTGCACGATGCCGCGCCGTTCGTGAACGAAACCGGCTCTGACTCCAGCTCCATGGACAACATGCTGGAACTGCTGCTGGCGGGCGGGATGGATATCGTGCGCGCCATGCGTCTGCTCGTGCCGCCGGCCTGGCAAAACAACCCGGATATGGATCCGGAGCTGCGCGCGTTCTTCGACTTTAACTCCATGCACATGGAGCCGTGGGACGGTCCGGCAGGTATCGTGATGTCCGACGGTCGCTTCGCTGCCTGTAACCTGGACCGTAACGGTCTGCGTCCGGCGCGCTACGTCATCACCAAAGACAAGCTCATCACCTGCGCCTCTGAAGTGGGGATCTGGGATTACCAGCCTGACGAAGTGGTCGAGAAAGGCCGCGTCGGTCCGGGCGAGCTGATGGTGATCGATACCCGCGGCGGCCGTATTCTGCACTCTGCGGAAACCGATAACGATCTGAAAAGCCGCCATCCGTATAAAGAGTGGATGGCGAAAAACGTCCGTCGCCTGGTGCCGTTCGAAGATCTGTCTGACGACGAAGTGGGCAGCCGCGAGATGGACGACGATACCCTCGCGAGCTTCCAAAAGCAGTTTAACTACAGCGCGGAAGAGCTGGACTCGGTTATTCGCGTGCTCGGCGAAAACGGCCAGGAAGCGGTCGGCTCGATGGGTGACGATACCCCGTTCGCCGTGCTCTCCAGCCAGCCGCGCATTATTTACGACTATTTCCGTCAGCAGTTTGCGCAGGTGACCAACCCGCCAATCGATCCGCTGCGTGAAGCCCACGTGATGTCGCTGGCCACCAGCATCGGCCGTGAGATGAACGTCTTCTGCGAAGCCGAAGGCCAGGCGCACCGTCTGACCTTTAAATCGCCGATCCTGCTGTTCTCTGATTTTAAACAGCTCACCACCATGACCGAGGAGCACTACCGCGCCGACACGCTCGATATCACCTTCGACGTGACCGAAACGAGCCTCGAAGAGACGGTGAATGCGCTGTGTGACAAAGCCGAGCAGATGGTGCGTAACGGCACCGTTCTGCTGGTGCTGTCTGACCGTAACATTGCGAAAAACCGTCTGCCGGTGCCTGCGCCAATGGCGGTGGGGGCTATCCAGACGCGTCTGGTCGACAAGAGCCTGCGCTGCGACGCCAACATCATTGTGGAAACCGCCAGCGCCCGCGATCCGCACCACTTTGCCGTGCTGTTAGGCTTTGGTGCGACGGCGATCTACCCGTACCTGGCCTACGAAACGCTGGCCCGCCTGGTAGACACCCGCGCCATCGACAAAGATTACCGCACGGTGATGCTGAACTACCGTAACGGCATCAACAAAGGCCTGTACAAGATCATGTCCAAAATGGGCATCTCGACCATTGCCTCTTACCGCTGCTCGAAGCTGTTTGAAGCGGTCGGCCTGCACGACGACGTCGCCAACCTCTGCTTCCAGGGCGTGGTCAGCCGCATCGGCGGGGCCGGTTTTGCTGACTTCCAGCAGGATCTGGTGAACCTGTCGAAGCGCGCCTGGCTGGCACGTAAGCCGCTGGAACAGGGCGGCCTGCTGAAATACGTTCACGGCGGCGAATATCACGCCTACAACCCGGACGTGGTGCGCACGCTGCAACAGGCGGTACAGAGCGGCGAATACAGCGATTATCAGCAGTATGCCGAGTTGGTGAACAACCGTCCGGCAGCGACGCTGCGCGACCTTATTGCCCTCAATCCGGGCGATGAAGCGGTCAGCGTTGACGAAGTTGAGCCTGCATCCGAGCTGTTCAAACGCTTCGATACCGCGGCGATGTCCATCGGCGCGCTGAGCCCGGAAGCGCACGAAGCGCTGGCGGAAGCCATGAACAGCATCGGCGGCAACTCCAACTCCGGCGAGGGCGGTGAAGATCCGGCCCGTTACGGCACCAACAAAGTGTCGCGCATCAAGCAGGTGGCGTCCGGCCGCTTTGGCGTAACCCCTGCCTACCTGGTTAACGCCGACGTGATCCAGATTAAGGTCGCTCAGGGTGCAAAACCGGGCGAAGGCGGTCAGCTGCCGGGTGATAAAGTCACCCCGTACATCGCCAAACTGCGCTACTCGGTGCCGGGCGTGACGCTGATTTCCCCGCCGCCGCACCACGATATCTACTCTATCGAGGACTTAGCGCAGCTCATTTTCGACCTGAAACAGGTCAACCCGAAAGCGATGATCTCCGTGAAGCTGGTTTCCGAGCCGGGCGTCGGCACCATCGCCACCGGCGTGGCGAAAGCCTATGCGGATCTGATCACCATTGCCGGCTATGACGGCGGTACCGGCGCAAGCCCGCTCTCCTCCGTGAAATACGCGGGCTGCCCGTGGGAGCTTGGCCTGGTGGAAACCCAGCAGGCGCTGGTGGCTAACGGTCTGCGTCACAAGATCCGTTTGCAGGTGGACGGCGGTCTGAAAACCGGCCTCGACATCATCAAAGCGGCGATTCTGGGTGCGGAAAGCTTCGGCTTCGGTACCGGCCCGATGGTTGCGCTCGGCTGTAAATACCTGCGTATTTGCCACCTGAACAACTGCGCAACCGGCGTTGCAACCCAGGACGAGAAGCTGCGTAAGAATCACTATCACGGCCTGCCGTTCAAGGTGACTAACTACTTTGACTTCATCGCCCGTGAAACCCGCGAGCTGATGGCGCAGCTGGGCGTGAAGCGTCTGGTGGATCTGATTGGCCGTACCGACCTGCTGAAAGAGCTGGAAGGCTTCACCGCCAAGCAGCAGAAGCTGGAGCTCTCTAAGCTGCTGGAAACGGCTGAGCCGCATCCTGGCAAAGCGGTTTACTGCACCGAGAACAACCCGCCGTTCGACAACGGCGTGCTGAACGCGCAGCTGCTGCAACAGGCGAAGCCGTATGTGGACGAGAAACAGAGCAAAACGTTCTGGTTTGATATCCGCAACACCGACCGTTCTGTCGGCGCGTCCCTCTCCGGTTACATCGCGCAAACGCACGGTGACCAGGGGCTGGCATCGGATCCGATTACCGCGCACTTCAGCGGTACCGCGGGCCAGAGCTTCGGCGTGTGGAACGCCGGCGGCGTTGAGTTATACCTGACCGGCGATGCCAACGACTACGTCGGCAAAGGCATGGCGGGCGGTCTGCTGGCGGTGCGTCCTCCGGTCGGTTCAGCCTTCCGCAGCCATGAAGCCAGCATCATCGGCAACACCTGTCTGTACGGTGCGACCGGCGGTCGTCTGTTTGCCGCGGGCCGTGCGGGCGAACGTTTTGCGGTGCGTAACTCCGGTGCCATTACCGTGGTGGAAGGCATCGGCGATAACGGCTGCGAATACATGACGGGCGGAATTGTGTGCGTCCTGGGTAAAACCGGCGTGAACTTTGGCGCCGGCATGACGGGCGGTTTTGCCTACGTGCTGGATGAAGACGGTGAGTTCCGCAAGCGCGTGAACCCGGAACTGGTGGAAGTGCTGGACGTTGATTCGCTGGCCATTCATGAAGAACACCTGCGCGGTTTGATTACCGAACACGTGCAGCATACCGGTTCTTCGCGCGGCGAAGAGATCCTGGCGAACTGGCCAGCGTTCTCTGCGAAATTCGCGCTGGTTAAGCCGAAGTCCAGCGATGTTAAAGCCCTGTTGGGCCACCGTAGTCGTAGCGCAGCAGAGCTGCGCGTGCAGGCGCAGTAAGGAATTCAGATGAGCCAGAACGTATACCAGTTTATCGACCTTCAGCGTGTTGATCCGCCAAAGAAACCGCTGAAGATCCGTAAAATTGAATTTGTTGAAATCTATGAGCCGTTTTCAGAAGGCCAGGCCAAAGCACAGGCAGACCGCTGCCTGTCCTGCGGTAACCCTTACTGCGAATGGAAATGTCCGGTCCATAACTACATTCCGAACTGGCTGAAGCTGGCCAACGAAGGGCGTATTTTTGAAGCCGCCGAGCTCTCTCACCAGACCAACACCCTGCCGGAAGTGTGCGGCCGCGTGTGTCCTCAGGATCGCCTGTGCGAAGGCTCCTGTACGCTGAACGACGAGTTTGGCGCGGTGACCATCGGCAACATCGAACGCTATATCAACGATAAAGCGTTCGAGATGGGCTGGCGTCCAGATATGACCGGCGTGAAGCAAACCGACAAGCGCGTGGCGATCGTCGGCGCGGGTCCAGCAGGCCTGGCCTGTGCGGACGTGCTGACACGCAACGGCGTGAAGGCGGTGGTTTTTGACCGTCACCCGGAAATCGGCGGTCTGCTGACCTTCGGTATCCCGGCATTCAAGCTGGAAAAAGAGGTAATGACCCGCCGCCGTGAAATCTTCACCGGCATGGGCATTGAGTTCAAACTCAACACCGAAGTGGGCCGCGACGTGCAGCTCGACGATCTGCTGAAGGATTACGACGCCGTGTTCCTGGGCGTGGGTACCTATCAGTCCATGCGCGGTGGTCTTGAGAACGAAGATGCGCCAGGCGTGTACGACGCGCTGCCGTTCCTGATTGCTAACACCAAACAACTGATGGGCTACGGCGAAACTGCCGACGAGCCGTTTGTCAGCATGGAAGGTAAACGCGTTGTCGTGCTGGGCGGCGGTGATACCGCGATGGACTGCGTGCGTACGTCCATTCGTCAGAACGCGGCGCACGTCATCTGTGCTTACCGTCGTGACGAAGAGAACATGCCGGGCTCTAAGCGCGAAGTGAAAAACGCGCGTGAAGAGGGCGTAGAGTTCCAGTTCAACATCCAGCCTCTGGGCATTGAAGTGAACGCCAACGGTAAGGTGAGCGGCGTGAAGATGGCGCGCACGGAGATGGGTGCGCCGGATGCGAAAGGCCGTCGTCGCGCGGAGATCGTGGCTGGCTCTGAGCACGTGATCCCGGCCGACGCCGTGGTGATGGCGTTTGGTTTCCGCCCTCACAGCATGGAGTGGCTGGCGAAGCACAGCGTAGAGCTGGACTCACAGGGCCGCGTGATTGCGCCGGAAGGCAGCGACAACGCCTTCCAGACCAGCAACCCGAAAATCTTCGCCGGTGGCGATATCGTTCGCGGTTCAGACCTGGTGGTTACCGCGATTGCCGAAGGACGTAAAGCGGCTGACGGGATCATGAACTTCCTGGAAGTGTAAGCCCCTCTGACTCCCCGGCAGAAGCATAAAGCGGAACGCCGGGGAGCCTGTTTTCAGTAACCTCCCCTTCAGTTAACGATACCCATTTCCCCACAAATGCAGCGTAAACCCCGGACGTAAACGTTTGTATTGTCGAAAAAAATGGATATTATGCGGCGGATTTTTTGGCCAAAATTCAAGGAGGCGTTGTGTCGCAAGATAACAATTATAGCCAGGGCCCCGTCCCTCTGACGGCGCGGAAAGGCGTGGTTCCACTCACTTTTGTGATGTTAGGGTTAACGTTTTTTTCCGCCAGTATGTGGACCGGAGGCACGCTCGGTACCGGTCTTTCCTATAATGATTTCTTCCTCGCAGTTCTCTTCGGCAATCTCCTCCTCGGTATTTACACTGCTTTTCTTGGCTACATTGGCGCAAAAACCGGCCTCTCAACCCATCTTCTTGCGCGTTACTCGTTCGGTATAAAAGGTTCCTGGCTTCTTTCCATGCTTTTAGGCGGTACGCAGGTAGGATGGTTTGGCGTCGGCGTAGCGATGTTTGCCATCCCGGTGAGTAAAGCCACGGGCATCGACGTGAACATCCTGATTGCGGTTTCCGGCCTGCTGATGACGTTGACCATTTTTTTTGGCATCTCGGCACTGACGATTTTATCCATCATCGCCGTACCCGCTATCGTCATCCTGGGTAGCTATTCCGTCTGGCTGGCGGTGGACGGCGTGGGAGGGTTGGATCACCTCAAATCCATTGTGCCGCAGACGCCGCTCAACTTTTCCAGCGCGCTGGCGCTGGTTGTAGGTTCGTTTATCAGCGCAGGCACGCTGACCGCCGACTTCGTCCGCTTTGGCCGCAATGCTAAAGGTGCCGTTCTGGTAGCGATGGTGGCATTTTTCCTTGGCAACTCGCTGATGTTTATCTTCGGTGCGGCAGGCGCTGCTGCCGTAGGACAGGCCGATATTTCTGACGTGATGATCGCCCAGGGACTGCTGCTGCCGGCGATTGTCGTTCTCGGCCTGAATATCTGGACCACCAATGACAACGCGCTGTACGCCTCTGGTCTGGGTTTCGCCAATATTACTGGCCTTTCCAGCCGTACGCTGTCGGTGGTGAATGGCATTATCGGTACGCTGTGCGCGCTGTGGTTATACAACAACTTCGTTGGCTGGCTGACCTTTCTGTCGGCAGCGATTCCGCCGATTGGCGGGGTGATTATCGCCGACTACCTGATTAATCGCCGCCGCTATGCCAGCTTCGACCACGCAAAATTTGTGTCCGTTAACTGGATTGCCATTTTCTCGGTCGCCCTGGGCGTTGCTGCCGGGCACTACATTCCGGGAATTGTCCCCGTTAACGCAGTATTGGGTGGCGTCTTCAGCTATTTGGTGTTAAACCCATTCGCCAAACGTACCCTTGCTAATCCTTCGGAGGCTTCCCATGCAGAATAATTCCCTCACTATCCGTCAGGCCCGTTTGCAGGGGCAGGAGGGTTTATGGCAGATCACGATTGAGGACGGACGCTTCAGCCGAATCGATCCTCAGGAAACCGCCCCTGCGCCAGTCGGTCATGTGCTGGACGCCGAATGCGGGCTGGTTATCCCTCCTTTCATCGAACCGCATATCCATCTGGATACAACGCAAACGGCGGGTGAACCGAGCTGGAACCAGTCAGGCACCCTTTTCGAAGGCATCGAGCGCTGGGCCGAACGTAAGGCGATGCTCACCCACGAAGACGTTAAAGCTCGCGCGATGCAAACCCTGAAGTGGCAGATCGCCAACGGCATTCAGTACGTACGTACTCACGTTGACGTCTCGGACCCTACCCTTACGGCACTGAAAGCCATGCTGGAGGTGAAGCAGGAAGTCGCCCCGTGGGTCGATATGCAAATTGTGGCATTCCCGCAGGAAGGCATTCTTTCTTATCCGAACGGTGAAGCACTGCTTGAGGAAGCCGTGCGTTTAGGGGCGGATGTCATCGGCGCAATCCCGCACTTTGAATTTACGCGTGAATATGGCGTGGAGTCGCTGCATAAAACGTTTTCCCTGGCCAGAAAGTACGACCGCCTGATCGATGTCCACTGTGACGAAATTGATGATGAACAATCGCGCTTCGTTGAAACCGTTGCAGCCCTGGCACATCGTGACGGAATGGGTTCGCGCGTGACCGCCAGCCATACCACGGCGATGCACTCCTATAATGGCGCGTATACGTCCCGGCTGTTCCGCCTGTTAAAAATGTCAGACATTAACTTCGTGGCAAACCCGCTGGTTAACACGCATTTGCAGGGCCGTTTCGATACCTATCCCAAACGCCGCGGCATTACACGCGTCAAAGAAATGCTGGAAGCGGAGATCAACGTCTGCTTCGGTCATGACGACGTTTTCGATCCGTGGTATCCGCTGGGAACCGCGAATATGCTTCAGGTTCTGCATATGGGACTGCACGTTTGCCAACTGATGGGTTACGGGCAAATAAACGATGGGCTTAACCTGATCACTACCCACAGCGCGAAAACGCTTAATTTGCAGGACTATGGCGTGCGCGTTGGGAATTCAGCAAACCTGGTGATCCTCCCGGCAGAGAATGGGTTTGATGCCGTTCGTCGCCAGACGCCGGCACGATACTCTGTTCGCCACGGCAAGGTGATTGCCGAGACGGTGCCCAGCCAGACAACCTTGCATCTGACGCAGCCGGAAGCGGTGACGTTTAAGCGCTAATTCAGGGTTGGTAACCGCGTGGCACACGTCATCGCGTACATAAAGATATCCTCACGGCGGAGCTAACGCCCTGCCGCTTTTTCCAGCGGATTAACTTTTGCTTTTGGCTAAAGCGTTTTTATCGCCGCCAAACGGGACGGCTCCGCTGAGAGGTTTACCGTCGATGGCGTCGTGGGTTCGAATCGCCTCCGGCCGCAGCCAGCGCTGAACTCGGGACGGCATATCCAGTCCAATCAGCAGGATCACCACAAAGGTCATGCCGAAGGAGAGCGATCCCAGGGCTGTGCCCAGCGCCATATTCTGCGACAGCAGCGCACCAATCACCGGGGCGATCGCCCCGCCCAGCGCGCCGACGTTATAGGTAAAGCCCAGACCCGCCGCACGCTGGTCGGTGTCGAAATAACCACCGATGAGTTTCGGTAAGATCCCCGAGATCCCCTGCCCCAGCATCTGCTGGAAAAAGAGCAGCAGGCCCAGCACCCAGACATTTGCGCCACCGATCGCAAAGACGGGAACGATCAGCAGCTGTGAGGCCAGCAGGCTACAGACGTAGGCCTTCCGGGTGCCCAACCAGTCGCCGAGAAAACCACCCACGCAGCAGCCTACAGCCGCGCCGAAGCCGCTAAAGAACAGCACCTTCGCCACCGTTGACGGATCATAGGCCAGATCGGTTTTCAGATACGTAGGTAACAGCGCCTGAATCGGCCAGGAGTAGAGGAACGCGAAGAGCACGACAACCATCAGCGTGACGCCCGTAGGCCAGCGTTTACCGCTGCTTTGCACCATAAAGCTGATAAACACAATGGCGCACAGCAGGCCGAGAATAACCACCAGCCCGGCGTTGTTGAGTTCGCCGGCAAAGCAGAACCACAGCGCCGTGCCGGCAAACAGCGTCATCGCCATATTGATCAGGCGGTATTTGCCGCGATAAAGAATATCAACCATTGTACGTACCGGCGCCTGACCTTCGTGCTTCGCTTTCCAGTCTTCAGCCTCCGGAATATTTTTCCGCAGCCACAAGGCAAAGACGATGGGCAGGATGCCGATAAAGAACAGCGCTCGCCAGCCCCAGACGGGCACGACAAGGCTGTAGACCTGGGCCGCAACCACGGCACCGATGGAGAAGCCAGAAATCAGAAAACCACTCGCCTTATTGCGCAGGTGTTTCGGCCAGCTTTCGATGACGTAGGTTGCGCTGGAGCCGTATTCCCCCGCCATCCCCATACCAATCACCATGCGGGCGATAAACAGGGTGACGTAACCCGGCGCAAAACCGCAGGCCAGCGTACCGCAGGAGAAGAGTACGATGCTGGTTATCATTGCCAGCTTGCGGCCATAGCGGTCGCCCATGGCGCCCAGCAGCAGGCCGCCGAACCAGCGCGAAATAAAGGCCGCCGAAATGAGGCTCGCCGCTTCCACGGTCGTGAGGCCAAATTCACTTTTAATTTCTGTCAGGACTAAGGCAATCAGGACAAAATCGAAGCCATCAAGCAGATATCCCAGCCAGGCGGCAGAGAAGGCGCGCCACTGAGGGCGGCTTAGATGACGGTACCACGGGATGCTTTGGGTAGACTTACTCATTTCACTCTCCCGACGATTTCTCTGTCGTTTTACCGGATGGCGGCTGCGCCTTATCCGGCAGTGCGTTAGCATTTTTCCGCCATTAACTGCTCCGCAAGCGCCTTCAGCGCCGGCACGAATTTCTCGTCTACAGGGGCAAACGGTTTACGGCACAGCGGCACGGACACCACGTCCATGTAGTGCAGAACCGTTTTCAGACCACGGAAGACCCCGGCTTTAATCAGCAGGTCGATAACCTTGTTGCATTCGCTTTGCAGGCGCTGTGCGGTGGCGTTATCCCCCTCACGAACCGCGTTGGCGATAGCCCGGTAGCGCCAGCCCATAATGTTGTAGGTGCTGCCGATCCCCCCGTCCGCGCCGGCCAGCAGGCCGGAGGCAAAAATTTCGTCATAGCCGTTGTAGAGCACCAGATCCGGATGCTCACGACGGATCTGCTCCATCTGGAACAGATCGCCGGAGGTTTGCTTCAACGCGCCGACGCCGGGCAGCGTCACCAGAGTGTTGATCTGATCCAGGCTTAGCTTCACGCCGCTTAACGCCGGGATGTTGTAGACCACCATCGGCAGACCATCCGCCGAATCAATAATTGCACGGTAGTGATCGCAATGTTCTTCAAAGCTAAAGGGGTAATAAAACGGCGTGACGGCGGACACGGCGTCAAAGCCCAGGCGGGCTGCGGCGGTGGCCAGCTGCTGGCTTTCCGCAGTGCTCACGCAGCCAACGTGGGCAATGAGCGTGATTTTTCCTTTCGCCTCCTCCGCCACGATCTCCATCACCTGCTCGCGTTCAGAAAGGCTTTGGACAAAGGCTTCCCCCGTTGAACCGCCGACATAAAGCCCGTCGATGCCCTGCGCAATATTGAATTGCACCAGACGGCGCAGGCTCTCCTTATCCAGCGCCTGCTGTAGGGTAAACGGAGTCAGAAGTGCGGCCATTACGCCGCGGAGTTGAGTTGCCATAGATACCTCAATCATTCGTGTGTTTTTTATAACGACATACCTTTATACCTGTTATACCAGATCAATTAAGCAGCAGTGGAATACAGAACGCTTATATTGCGATCTGCTTCACTAAAGGATCGTTACTTTTTAGCTTTTGAATGCTGGCCGAAGGCGTGCCAGGTAGCGGAAACGCTGTTGAGGTGAGTTTGCAACGCCCGATCGGCTTCATCGGGATCGCGGCGGCGGATCGCGTCAACGATCGCAATATGCTGGCGATAGCTGGCTGCGTTATGTTGATAAAGCTCTGCATCCGGCACTTTAGGACGCGCCGCGATTAGCCAGTCGAGCAGCGCAACGTGGATCGCGTTGAAGATTGGGTTGCCGGGGATCTCCGCCAGCACGCGGTGAAAATCGACGTCGGATCGAATGAACAGCGCGTTGTCATCCAGGGACTGGCTGTTGATCTCCAGCGCTTTCGTCAGCCGCGCAATCTGATCGTCCGTGGCGTACTCTGCGGCATAACGCACGAGGCTGGATTCAAAGAACAGACGGAGCTGCTCAAAATGGGCAATACCACCGGGCTGGGTCAGAAAATCTTTCGCCATCCCCGACAGCTCGCTGATGATGGTATCGGCAGACGGCAGGGTGACGCGGGCGCGTTCACCGTTGTTAATCTGTACCAGACCTTTACGCTTCAGCGCCGCCAGCGCTTCGCGCACCGAGGGGCGGCCCACGTTGAAGAACGCCATCAGCTCGCGCTCGGAGGGCAGTTGCTCTCCCTGGGCAAATTCCTTCCGGCGGATCATCTGCTCTAGCTCTTCTTCCACCATATCCGACAGCTTTTTGCGCGTCAGCGGTCGGCGACGCAGGCTGCGGCCAAGGGTTTCATCTGAGTTTTCAGCGTTACGATCAGTCGGTTTCATTGCAGTCCGGTGCCATTGAAGGAAAACGCTGCATCATAACACAGGAAATTAGAGGGGGCGAAAAGGGGCAGAAAGCAAAACAGGCCCGTCGGGCCTGTTTGTTTATTTCACAACGCGCAGTGCGGGACGACCACCGCGCGGTGGCGGTTCATCATCGGGACCCTCGTCGTCGTCCTGACGATCGGGCTTGTCGCCATCAATCACAGACATTACCGGGTCGCTTTCGCGTTCATCGGATGCCTCATCGTCATTCAGGCTGGCAACCTCTTCATCATACGCCGCTTCCGGCTCGAACATGGTGCCTGCACCGTTTTCACGGGCGTAGATAGCCAGAACCGCAGCCAGCGGAACGGAAACCTGACGCGGCACGCCGCCGAAACGCGCATTAAAGCGCACTTCGTCGTTTGCCAGCTCCAGGTTACCCACTGCACGTGGCGCAATATTCAGTACAATCTGTCCGTCGCGTGCGTATTCCATTGGAACCTGCACGCCCGGCAACGTCACATCCACAACCAGGTGCGGCGTGAGCTGGTTATCCAGCAGCCATTCATAGAAGGCGCGCAGCAGATACGGACGGCGTGGGGTAAGTTGTGACATTTCCACAGTCATTAGCCTCGGCCGAGACGCATTTCACGTTCCGGTTCAGTTAAAGATGCCAGGAAAGAGTCGCGCTCAAATACGCGAGTCATATAGCCTTTCAGCTCTTTTGCGCCAGGGCCGCTGAACTCAACGCCCAGAATTGGCAGACGCCACAGCAGCGGGGCCAGATAGCAATCCACCAGGCTGAACTCGTCGCTCAGGAAGAACGGTTTCTGACCAAACACAGGGGCAATTGCCAGCAGCTCTTCACGCAGTTGCTTACGCGCAGCGTCGGCTTCAGAAGCGGAGCCGCTGGTAATGACGTTCATCAGCGAGTACCAGTCTTTTTCGATACGCTGCATGTACAGGCGGCTTTCACCACGTGCAACAGGGTAAACAGGCATCAGCGGCGGATGCGGGAAACGCTCATCCAGATATTCCATAATGATACGGGATTCCCACAGGGTCAGCTCGCGATCCACCAGCGTCGGTACGCTTTGGCTCGGGTTGAGATCGATCAGATCCTGAGGCGGGTTATCCTTTTCCACATGCTCGATCTCAAAACTGACACCCTTCTCGGCCAGCACGATACGAACCTGATGGCTATAAATGTCAGTAGGACCAGAAAACAGCGTCATTACCGAACGTTTGTTGGCAGCGACAGCCATGAAAACCTCCAGGTATATTCAGAATTTTTACTGCTACCAGCCCAACGGGGCCAGCCAGATGAAGTATCGCCCATCCCAGAGAAGACACATTGTTCAAGAATCGAACAAAAATCGAGTATTCACCGATATTTGGGCAGAAAATTGGATGATAGTTTACCAGATTTTGATGGCTTTGTGGTGAGGGGATGCCGGAAATGTGGAAAAAGAGAAGATATATGAAATGTTACTGTGGATAACCTGCGCATTATCCATAAAAAAACCCGCCGAAGCGGGTTTTTCGCCAATCGTTCTGCGTAAGCAGAATGGATTAACGTTTGGAGAACTGTGGACGACGACGTGCTTTACGCAGACCCACTTTCTTACGTTCAACCTGACGCGCGTCACGAGTAACGAAGCCAGCTTTACGCAGTTCAGAACGCAGGGATTCGTCGTACTCCATCAGAGCGCGGGTGATACCGTGACGGATCGCACCTGCCTGACCGGAGATACCACCACCTTTAACGGTGATGTACAGATCCAGTTTTTCTACCATATCAACCAGTTCCAGCGGCTGGCGAACTACCATGCGGGCAGTTTCGCGACCGAAGTATTGTTCCAGAGAACGCTGGTTGATTACGATTTTACCACTGCCCGGTTTGATGAAAACGCGAGCTGCGGAACTTTTGCGGCGAC
This sequence comes from Enterobacter cloacae complex sp. I3, assembly GCF_014896175.1. Lineage (NCBI taxonomy): Bacteria > Pseudomonadati > Pseudomonadota > Gammaproteobacteria > Enterobacterales > Enterobacteriaceae > Enterobacter > Enterobacter cloacae complex sp. I3. The sequence goes on along the minus strand of NZ_JADBQZ010000013.1, from coordinate 41,239 downwards.
CAGTGCCGTAGTATTGATTTTCAGCCATTGCCTATAATCCCGATTAGATGTCAAGAACTTGCGGTTGCTGTGCCGCGTGGTTGTGCTCGTTGCCTGCGTAAACTTTCAGTTTACGGAACATAGCACGACCCAGCGGGCCTTTTGGCAGCATGCCTTTAACCGCGATTTCAATCACACGCTCAGGACGGCGGGCAATCATCTCTTCAAAGGTCGCTTCTTTGATACCACCGATGTGGCCGGTGTGGTGGTAGTACACTTTGTCAGTACGCTTGTTGCCGGTAACAGCAACTTTGTCAGCGTTCAGAACGATGATGTAATCACCAGTATCAACGTGCGGAGTATATTCCGCTTTATGCTTACCGCGCAGGCGACGAGCCAGTTCAGTAGCCAGACGGCCCAGAGTTTTACCGGTCGCGTCAACAACATACCAGTCGCGCTGTACGGTTTCTGGTTTAGCTGTAAAAGTTTTCATTAAAAGCTTACCCAAATAATAAGTTACACGTTGGTGAACACCCAAACGTTTAGTCAGTTGAGGTTCACACGACAAAGTCCGGCAAACCTACCCCTTCGAATAGCACATGCCGACACATAGAAAGTTTCGGGAAAAAAACCTTCTCGTAACGTGGGGTCGCAAGATTATAGAGAAGTTGAGGTCAAAGATCGACCCTTAAATGTGATTTGGAATGGGTTTTTCGGGGGGCGCGTTTGTGCGGTCTGGTGCCCTCACCCTCAGCCCCTCTCCCCGCGGGAGAGGGGAGCATTGATTAGGGCATATGCTCACGCTTGAGATACTCTTCGCTCTGCATCTCTTGCAGGCGCGAGAGGCAGCGCTGGAACTCAAACTTCAGCCGCTCGCCCTGGTAGATCTCATATAAAGGCACCTCGGCGCTGACGACAAGCTTGACGTGGCGCTCGTAAAACTCGTCCACCAGCGCAATGAAGCGCCGCGCTTCGCTCTCCATCAGCCGCGTCATCACCGGCACATCAAGCATCATCACGGTGTGGAACAGGCGCGAAAGCGCAATATAGTCATGCTGGCTGCGGGCATCCACGCAGAGCGTCGCAAAAGAGACTGCCAGCGTCTGGTTTTCTACGCCAAGGGTAGGTAACGGGCGATGGTTAATCTCCAGCGTCGGTGCGTTTTCGCGTTTTGCGCCCGCCAGCGCCAGCCAGAGTTTATCCATCTCGCGAGCGGTATCGGCGTTTAACGGCGAAAGCCACAGGTGCGCCTGCGTTAACGTGCGCAGACGATAATCGACACCGGCATCGACATTCATGATGTCGCAATGCTGTTTGATAGCATCAATAGCCGGCAGGAAACGCGCCCGCTGCAGGCCGTTGCGATAGAGTTCATCCGGCGGGATATTCGACGTGGCAACGAGCGTGATCCCGCGGGCAAACAGCGCTTTCATCAGCCCGCCTAACAGCATGGCGTCGGTAATGTCAGAAACAAAAAACTCATCGAAGCAGAGCACGTCCGTTTCCGCCTTGAACCTGTCAGCCACAATCTCCAGCGGATCGCTTTTGCCCTGCAGCGCTGTAAGCTCTTCATGCACCCGCAGCATAAAGCGATGGAAGTGGAGGCGCTGTTTACGCTCCCCCGGCAGGCTGAGATAAAACAGATCCATCAGCCAGGTTTTTCCGCGACCGACGCCGCCCCACATATATAAACCGCGCACCGGAGCCTGAGCCTGCGGCGCTTTTTTGCCGAGCAGTCGGCCAAACGCCGCTTTGAGCCCACCACTCTGTTCTACTTCAGCAGGTTTTGCCGTGAGCGCCTGATAAATCATCTCCAGACGGTTTACCGCCTCACGTTGAACGTCATCAGGCTGATGAGTACCCTCATTCAGGGCCAGTTGATATCGCGATGCAGGGGACAGGATTTGCATAATCTTATTGTTATTCCTTCAATTAATGCTCATCAGCAGGCTTGACTGATGAAAAAAAGGCCGTTCTACACTACTCGATGATACGTCAGGATTCCACTTCTGCGGAAATAGCGGTTATAGTGGCATTATCAGGCACAGGCAGGAGCCGAGCCAACACCCTACGGAACAACAAGACAACGGGAGAAGTTCATGACCTGGGAATATGCGCTAATCGGTTTAGTCGTCGGCATCGTGATCGGTGCTGTGGCCATGCGTTTCGGCAACCGCAAATTGCGTCAGCAGCAGTCACTGCAGTACGAACTGGAAAAGAATAAAGCAGAGCTGGAAGAGTATCGCGAAGAGCTGGTCAGCCACTTTGCCCGTAGCGCCGAGCTGCTGGACAACATGGCGACCGACTACCGTCAGCTGTATCAGCATATGGCGAAAAGCTCCAGCAGCCTGCTGCCGGAAATGACCGCGGAGACTAACCCGTTCCGCAACCGTCTGGCCGACTCAGAAGCGGGTAACGATCAGGCTCCGGTTCAGATGCCACGCGACTACTCTGACGGAGCGTCCGGCCTGCTGCGCGGTGGCGCAAAACGCGATTAATCGCACAACATAAATATATTTTACGGGCGCATCTCTTGCGCCCGTCCTTTCTTCCCGTCCCCAGCTATTATTTAGTCAAACACCTCATTGTTCAGCGGTATAAAATTCAATAACATCATCATGATTTTGGGCCGTTCTTCTTTCATTCCAGGATACGAGAGTCAGCATCAATGAAGAAAAAAAACCAGCTGTTGAGCGCTATAGCGTTAAGTGTCGGGTTATCTCTCTCGGCGTCCTTCCCTGCCGGTGCGGCGCTGCCTTCGCAGGTGCCGGGACAGGCAGCCACTCCCAGCCTCGCGCCAATGCTGGAAAAAGTGTTGCCCGCGGTCGTGAGCGTTCAGGTAGAAGGCACGGCGGTTCAAAGCCAGCGCGTACCGGAAGAACTGAAAAAATATTTTGGCGATGAGTCCCCCAACCAGCAGGCTCAGCCTTTTGAAGGCCTGGGCTCTGGTGTCATCATTGATGCGGCTAAAGGCTATATCCTGACCAACAATCATGTCATCAGCCAGGCCGATAAAATCAGCGTCCAGCTGAACGATGGTCGTGAATTTGATGCCAAACTCATTGGCGGCGACGATCAGAGCGACATCGCGCTATTGCAGGTGCAGAACCCGAGCAACCTGACCCAGATTGCCATTGCGGATTCCGACAAGCTGCGCGTCGGTGATTTTGCCGTCGCCGTGGGCAATCCCTTTGGTTTAGGTCAAACCGCCACCTCCGGCATAGTCTCGGCGCTGGGACGCAGTGGTCTGAATCTGGAAGGTCTGGAAAACTTCATCCAGACCGATGCCTCAATCAACCGGGGCAACTCCGGCGGGGCATTACTCAACCTTAACGGCGAGCTGATTGGCATTAACACGGCAATTCTGGCTCCGGGCGGCGGCAGCATTGGGATTGGCTTTGCGATCCCGAGCAATATGGCTAAAACGCTGGCGCAGCAGCTAATCCAGTTCGGCGAAGTCAAACGTGGACTGCTGGGTATTAAAGGCATGGAGATGAGCGCGGATATCGCGAAAGCGTTCAATATCAACGTGCAGCGCGGTGCGTTTGTCAGTGAAGTGCTGCCAAACTCCGGTTCGGCAAAAGCAGGCATTAAATCGGGTGATGTGATCGTCAGCCTTAACGACAAGCCGCTGAGCAGCTTTGCTGAACTGCGTTCGCGTATCGCCACCACCGAACCGGGGGCCAAAGTGAAGCTGGGCCTGATCCGTGACGGTAAGCCGCTGAACGTCGAAGTGACGCTGGATAAAAGCACCTCGTCCTCTGCCAGCGCGGAGCTTATCGCCCCGGCGCTGCAAGGGGCAACGCTAAGCGATGGGCAGTTGAAAGACGGTACGAAAGGCATTCGCCTGGACACCGTCGAGAAGAGCAGCCCTGCCGCGCAGGCCGGATTGCATCAGGAAGATGTCATCATTGGCGTGAACCGCAATCGCGTGCAGTCCATTGCCGAACTGCGCAAGGTGCTGGAGAGCAAACCGGCGGTCATTGCCCTGCAGGTCATGCGTGGTAATGAGTCTATCTACATTCTGTTGCGCTAAGCATTTGCGATCCCGGACATCACCGCTGCGTGTGATGTCCGGATAACTCATGTTATGCTGCAAATCGTTCCTTTTTTCACGACACGCGCATCATGCTTTTAAAGCTCTTACGTTCCATTGTCATCGGTTTGATTGTCGCTGGCCTGCTGCTGCTGGCGATGCCGTCTTTGCGTCAGTTTAATAAGCTGTCTGCCCCCCAGTTCGACAGCACGGATGAAACGCCGGCGACCTATAACCAGGCCGTTCGCCGTGCCGCCCCTGCCGTGGTTAACGTTTATAACCGCGGCCTCAACAGCTCAGCACATAACCAGCTTGAGATCCGCACCCTTGGCTCCGGGGTGATTATGGACGAGCGCGGCTACATTATTACGAACAAACACGTGATCAACGATGCCGACCAGATCATCGTCGCCCTGCAGGATGGCCGCGTGTTTGAGGCGTTGCTTGTGGGTTCAGACAGCCTGACCGATCTGGCCGTGCTGAAGATTAACGCCACGGGCGGATTGCCGGTCATTCCGATCAACCGTAAACGTACGCCGCACATCGGCGATGTGGTGCTGGCGATCGGCAACCCGTACAACCTGGGCCAGACCATCACGCAGGGAATTATCAGCGCGACCGGTCGAATTGGCCTCAACCCGTCAGGACGGCAGAACTTCCTGCAGACGGATGCATCAATCAACCACGGCAACTCCGGCGGCGCGCTGGTCAACTCGCTGGGCGAACTGATGGGCATCAACACCCTCTCGTTCGATAAAAGCAACGACGGCGAGACGCCGGAAGGGATCGGCTTTGCTATTCCGTTCCAGCTGGCGACCAAGATTATGGATAAGCTGATCCGCGACGGACGCGTGATCCGCGGCTATATTGGTATCGGCGGGCGCGAAATTGCGCCAATGCATACTCAGGGCGGCGGTATCGATCAGATTCAGGGCATCGTCGTCAACGAGGTGGCACCGGGTGGCCCGGCGGCTAACGCGGGGATTCAGGTTAATGATGTCATCGTGTCGGTCAACGGCACGCCGGCAGTCTCTGCCCTGGAGACGATGGACCAGGTGGCCGAAATTCGCCCTGGCTCGATCATCCCTGTGGAAATCATGCGCAACGATAAGAAAATGACGCTGCACGTGACGATTCAGGAATATCCGGCAACAAACTAGCCCCATAAAAAAACCGAAGCACTTACTGGCTTCGGTTTTTTTGCCGGGTGGCGCTAACGCTTACCCGGCCTACGGGAGACACTTCGTTTTACTTGTTAACGAACTCTTCACCCAGAGTGATATCTTTCTTCAGCGTGTCCAGCATGCCTTCCATCGCGTTTTGCTCAAACGCGCTCAGCGTACCGATAGGCTTACGCTCTTCAATACCGTTTTTGCCCAGCAGCAGCGGCTGAGAGAAGAAGCGGGCATGTTCGCCGTCGCCTTCAACGTAAGCACATTCAACAACGCCTTTCTCGCCCTGCAGAGCGCGAACCAGTGACAGACCGAAACGTGCAGCCGCCTGGCCCATAGACAGGGTTGCAGAACCGCCACCCGCCTTCGCTTCCACCACTTCGGTACCCGCGTTCTGGATTCGTTTGGTCAGGTCAGCCACTTCCTGCTCGGTGAAGCTCACGCCCGGGATCTGCGACAGCAGAGGCAGAATAGTCACGCCAGAGTGGCCGCCGATAACCGGCACTTCCACTTCTGTTGGCTGTTTGCCTTTCAGCTCAGCAACGAAGGTGTTGGAACGGATGATATCCAGCGTGGTCACGCCGAACAGTTTGTTTTTGTCGTACACACCCGCTTTCTTCAGCACTTCGGCTGCGATAGCAACGGTGGTGTTCACCGGGTTAGTGATGATACCGATGCATGCTTTCGGGCACACTTCAGCGATCTGCTGCACCAGGTTTTTCACGATGCCCGCGTTGACGTTGAACAGGTCTGAACGATCCATGCCTGGCTTACGCGCCACGCCTGCAGAAATCAGGACCACGTCAGCACCCTGCAGCGCAGGACGCGCATCTTCACCGGAGAAGCCTTTGATTTTTACAGCGGTCGGGATGTGGCTCAGGTCAACCGCCACGCCTGGGGTTACCGGAGCAATATCGTACAGGGAGAGTTCTGAGCCTGAAGGCAGTTGGGTTTTCAGTAGTAGGGCAAGCGCCTGGCCGATACCACCAGCAGCGCCGAGGACTGCGACTTTCATCCTAAACTCCTTATTATGGTTAACTTAAGTATCTGTAAATCCGTTGCCGCGACCTTAAATCAGCATGTCTTTAATTACAATTTTCGAAGCTAAAGAATTTGAGGTCACACGACTTTATCTCTCACCAGAAAGCTATCTGACGACAGATGGCAACGAATTAAGAGGTGGTTACAATACACCCTGCCACGCCACCAAAACAACATCATTTTGATAACATTTAATTTACTTTTAAGCTTATTTGCGCGGCGTGACCCAGGCATGTTTTCTGATAACGAAATCTGATAAAATCACTCTCTTTCATAACATTATTTCAGCCTGCCGTTGAGCAGATAATTTGCATAAAAATTCATCCACATGCATAATAATGTTGTTTCTTTCGTCATATTCCGGGTGACTTATGCGAAGCTCGTCTAAGCAAGAAGAATTGGTAAAAGCGTTTAAGGCGCTACTTAAAGAAGAGAAATTCAGTTCTCAGGGAGAAATTGTTCAGGCGCTGCAGGAACAAGGCTTCGATAACATCAACCAGTCGAAAGTCTCCCGCATGTTAACCAAGTTTGGCGCGGTGCGTACCCGCAACGCCAAGATGGAGATGGTCTATTGCCTGCCGGCTGAACTTGGCGTGCCGACCACCTCCAGCCCGCTCAAGAATTTGGTTCTGGATATCGACTATAACGACGCCGTTGTGGTCATCCACACAAGCCCGGGTGCCGCGCAGCTGATTGCCCGCATGCTGGACTCGTTAGGTAAAACAGAAGGTATCCTCGGCACCATTGCCGGTGATGACACTATCTTTACCACCCCGGCTAGCGGTTTCTCCGTGAAGGATCTCCACGAAGCGATTCTGGTTCTGTTCGAACAGGAACTGTAATGCGCCCTCCCCCGTAGCGCCGCTGCGGGGATCATTCTGCTCTCGCATCATTTCCCCCTTTATTTCACTGCCCTTGCTTTGACGATTAGTGCTTTTTACCACTCATTAACATTCATCCAGTGAATAACAACCCCGCAAATCGCACAAAAAATCAAAAAGCATTATCCCTATGATTTTCTTATAAATACCAACACAAATTGCTCATAAAACACCCAACATTATGCAATTAGGTTATAAAAAAAAGCGTGTTTAACACGTAATAACAAGAGAAACCATTAGTCTGGTATTAATTTTTTACGTTATTAGTGTATACTTGATTTTGTGATGAGGGTCACGAAACAAGACCCCACTAAAAAATTCGACGAGGTAAGAATCATGAAAATCAAAACTACTGTAGCGGCGCTGAGCGTCCTGTCTGTCCTGTCCTTCGGTGCTTTCGCGGCTGACGCTATTAATGCTGACCAGGCGCAATCCCGTGAGGCAATCGGTACGGTTTCTGTCGGCGCTGTTGGCACGTCTCCAATGGACATGCATGAGATGCTGAACAAAAAAGCGGAAGAAAAAGGTGCGTCATCCTATCGCATTATCGAAGCGCGTTCCGGTGACCACTGGCACGCCACCGCCGAGCTGTACAAATAAGTTTAAGTAATCACTGAAGACATAACTCTCCACTCAACGGCACCAGGCATAAAAATAGCAGTTCAACCCTTCTCGCCGTTAAGCAAAAAACCTGTTCAGGAGTAAAGACTATGAAAACCAAATTGATCATCGCAACCCTGGGTCTGGCATCCGCTCTCTCTTTCGGCGCAAGCGCAGCCGTACAGCAAGTGAATGCCGATCAGGCACAAAATCTGCAGCCAATGGGCAGCGTCTCCGTGACGTCAGTCACCGGCTCCCCGATGGACATTCGTCAGGAACTTGCCGCCAAAGCTGAAAAAGCAGGCGCCAGCAGCTATCGCGTCACCGAACTGAATCAGGGTGACCACTGGCACGCCACGGCTGAACTGTATAAATAAACCCTCGTCGTATCTCATCATACGACTTGCCCCTGGCCTTGTGGTCAGGGGCTTTTTTCATTTAATGCCGCGCGTTAAAGCGAAGCTGTCCTTCAAGCTCTTCCTCCGCTTCATCGAAGAGTAATATCAGCGCGCCGAAACGTCTGCGCAGCTTATCGGGCAGATGGATAAACTCAATCTCCAGCGGTAGCGGCAGCATGCTGCCGGTGACCACGTCCCACAGCGTATCCAGATTGGTCACGCTTTCCCGTTCAAGATCAAACGCCCGGATAAATTCCCGATAAAAGTCTTCCTGACTGTCGATTTCGTCAAAATCAAAAGTATAGGTTTTCATTGCCAGCCACCCAGTCCAGGCGGGCGGCAGATGCCGCCCAGTCTATTATAATCCCCCGATATGCAGGGTTTTAACTTCCAGATACTCTTCCAGCCCCAGCACGGATCCCTCACGTCCAAGACCGGACTCTTTTACGCCGCCGAAAGGCCCCAGCTCGGTGGAAACGGCGCACTCGTTAATGCCAATCATCCCGCTCTCAATGGCCTGTGAAACGCGGAAAACCCGGGAAAGGTTCTGGGTGTAGAAGTAAGCTGCCAGCCCGTAAGGCGTGTTATTCGCACGCTGGATGACTTCATCTTCCGAGGTGAAGCGGAAACACGCCGCAACCGGACCAAACGTCTCTTCTTCTGCCAGCTTCATGCCTTCGTGACAGTCGCCCAGCACGGTTGGCATCCAGAAATTACCGCCCAGCGGATGGGGTTTGCCGCCCGCCAGCACGGTCGCCCCTCGTGTGACAGCATCTTCAACATGCTCACGGACCTTGTCGACCGCGGCGGATTCAATCAGCGGCCCGACGACGACGCCGTCCTCAAGGCCATTCCCCACCTTAAGGGCATTAACCGCATCTGCGAGTTTATTCACAAACTTGTCGTAGACGGTTTCCTGAATGTAGAAGCGGTTCACGCTGACGCAGACCTGCCCGGCATTGCGGAATTTATTGGCGATCGCGCCTTTTACCGCAGCCTCGATGTCGGCATCCTCAAAGACGATATACGGAGCATTTCCCCCCAGCTCCATCGAGACTTTTTTCATGGTTTCTGCGGCGTTGCGCACCAGCGTTTTGCCGACGGCGGTCGAACCGGTAAAGGAGATTTTACGCACGTCGTGGCTGGCCATGATCGCATCGCTGATTTCATGGGTATTTCCGGCCACCGCGTTGAGCACACCGTCGGGCACGCCCGCCTGTTTTGCCAGCGTCAGCAGCGCAAAGGCGCTGAGCGGCGTGTTATTGGCCGGTTTGATGACACCGGTACACCCGGCTGCCAGCGCCGGGCCTAGCTTGCGGGTGAGCATCGCCATCGGGAAGTTCCACGGCGTGATGGCCGCGACCACGCCGATGGGCTCACGAATCGCCAGAATGCGCGAGCCGGGCTTGATTGGCGGAATAATTTCACCGTTCGCGCGCTTGGCCTCTTCGGCAAACCACTGGATAAAGCTGGCGGCATACTCCACTTCCCCTTCCGCCTCTTTCAGGGGCTTGCCCTGCTCGGTGGTCATTAACCGCCCGAGCCAGCTTTTATTTTCAATAATCAGTTCGTACCAGCGGTACAGAATCGCCGAACGCTCTTTCGCGGTTTTGGCACGCCATGCCGGGAAGGCTTTGGTGGCCGCTGCGATCGCTTCTTCGGTTTGCGCTTTACCCGCTTTCGCAACTTTAGCGATGACCTCACCGGTCGCGGGGTTCAGCACATCAAACGTTGTGTCCAGCGTTTTCCAGATGCCGTCGACCAGATAGCCGGTCTGAAAAAGGGTGTTGTCCTGAAGCGCCTGAGTCGTCATGTGTCCTCCCTTCCTGAATGTAAGTACGTGCTGGAATAAGTATAGCCACAAAAAAACCGGCGCTTTTGGCGTCGGTTTTTTTACTTCAGTCAGTTATCCGTGAGGGCATTCTGGTAGCGATGCAGCATAAACACCAGCCGCCCTACCGGCTCGGTCACCTGTGGCGGCGCTTGCCAGTGCTTGAGCTTTTCCTGATAAATATCCAGTTCTTCAAGCAGTTGGGTAAAGTAACGACGGCGTTTGTCGTCACTGCTGGCGGAAAGCACATGGTCGGCGGTACGACGCAGCTGACGGTGGAAGGCCGAGAGATCGTCGTTGATCGGCACCGGCGCGTTGCGCAGACGCTGGTGCGCGATGATCATGGTTAACGCCAGGCGGAACTTCGCTATGTCGCCCGGGAACTTGTTAAGCAGTAAAAACAGCTGCTGGTAGAGCGCGGGCAGGTGGTTCTCTTTACGACGCGCGGTATTGGTAGTCATCGACGACACGGCAGCCGATACAAACTGGTTCAGCAATACGCGCCCCGTCCGCGCCTGCGAGTTATCCCGAACCAGCAGAATCACCATCATCGCAAGGAAGCAGCCCACCAGCTGACCCAGCGCGCTGTCGAGGAACTGGCTGAAGTGGAAGGTCATCGGGTTATCCAGCACGATGATGTTAATCGTACTCGCCAGCGCCCCCAGCGATCCCAGGCGGCGCTTTTGCACTTCAATGCCGATAAAGAACGCCATCACCGCCAGGCTAATACAGAGCAGCAGCATGCTCTGCTGCGTCGACGGGATGATGACCAGGAAATAGAGCGCGCCTATCGGCAGCGCGGCGATGGTGCCGTAGAGGAAATCAATGGCGACCATGCGCGGGTTAGGCAGACGCATCGCCAGTGCGGTCACGACGGCAATCATCACCATCGCGCCGCTGCCGGACGTCCAGCCCGTCCACAGCCAGAACAGCGTGCCGAGCATACAGGCAAGCGTGGTACGCCAGAAGTTGACCATCGCGTGATGGCGCTCGGCAGATTCCGCCTTGATCACCACTTCGCCCTGGAGCACCTCTTCTTCCGCCGCGCTGATTTTGGTGTTACCGATCACGCCGCGCTTAAGCAGCAGATAGCGCGTTGCGGCCCCAACCCAGGTGTAGATCGTCACCGGCGTCTCGCGCTCCCCGGTCCAGGCAATCACCCGGCGCATGCGCTTAAGCTGCTTATGCACGTCCTGTACGGTTTCCACCGGCTCGGCAAACAGCTCACGGAACGTATCGGTGACCACTTCCGGGCGGGTGTTCTGGATAAGATAGGTTTCGCACGCCTGGGTAATCAGCGTTAAGGAGACGGTATTCAGGGCTTTAAGGCGACGATTCGCCCGCGCCCAGCGAGACGACTCCATATTGAGGTTGCTGCGCATCCCTTCCAGCGCCTGCGTACGACGAACCAGCCCGCTCCAGGCTTTATCCACCTCTTCGCTGTCGCCGTGTTTAATGCACAGCTGCATCAGCTGGTACTGGGCAACGATCAGCGCGTCCAGCTCGCGATCCACCTCTTGCTTGATCGAGCGCGGGGAGAAAAGCAGGTCAGCCACGATCGCGCAGACAATACCAATCACAATCTCGCTGCAGCGCTCCACGGCAAACTGCGGCGCGAGCAGCGGTTCGCTTTGGATGGTGATGACAATGATCAGCGCGGTATAGCCCGCCAGCCCCCAGGCGTAGGAGTTCTCCACTTTTACCAGAGACGAGACCCAGGTGCAGAAGCCTGCCCAGATGCAACACACCATTAGCATCAGCAGCGGCGTGCGGATCATCAGAATAATAATGGTCAGCGCCGCGAAACAGCCGATAAACGTCCCGATGATACGTAGCATCCCGCGATAGCGGATCGCACCAGAGTAGGGTTCTCCACCCGCGGCGAAGGCAGGGCCCGCCGCGACAATCGCGGCGGTCAGCACCGCCCAGCGAGGGGTTTCAAGCTGGAAGTGGAAGCCAACGAACAGCGCCAGCACGATGGCGCACGCCAGCTTCACGGCGAAGCGAATGTGCTGGCTGGCGATGGAAAAGATACCCATGGCGATTAACCAAACTCGCGCAGGCGATGGGCAATTTTACGGAAGAGGGAGTCCTGGCTGGCATCCCGATCTTTTTCTCCGGTGATCACCACCGTCGCCGTGGTACCCGCTGGCCACAGGTTGCCCTGCTGCTCATCCAGATGAATACGTACCGGCACGCGCTGCGCCAGACGCACCCACTCCAGGTTAGAATCCACCGTCGCCATCCCTTTGGCATCGTTAGAGCTGCTGGAGTTGGTTACCCCTGCGGCGACGCTGTCGACGGTACCTTTAAAGACGCGGTTGCTGCCAAGCGGCGTGACTTCTGCGCGATATCCCGGACGAACGCCCTCCAGCTTGGTCTCTTCCATATAGGCGAGCACGTAGAAGGAGTTCTGTTTAACCAGCGCCACGGCGGTTGAGCCACGGGTGATAAACTCCCCGGCATAGACGTTCAGGTTGGTCACCCAGCCATCGGCCGGCGCGCGGATCACGGTCCGCTCCAGGTCGAGCTTCGCCAGATCGCGCGTTGCCTGCGCTTTCGCTAACTGGTGCAGCACGGTTTGCAGCACGTTGTTGGACTGGTCAATCTCTTCGCGAGACATGGCCTGAACGCCCAGCTGGTTACGACGGCCTGCCTCACGGCGTTTCTCTGCGGCCAGCGCCTGGTAATAGGCCACGTCTGCTTCTGCTTCCTCCAGCGCCTTCTGATAACGAGGCTGGTCGATGGTGAACAGGACCTGATCTTTCTTCACCAGCTGGTTATCGTGAACGTTAACCGCCGTGATAAGGCCGGCCACGTCGGGGGCAATTGCCACCACATCGGCGCTAAAGCGCGCGTCACGCGTCCACGGTGATTCGGTGTAATAAACCCAGGCGCGAAAAATAGCGATGAACGCGAGGATAACCAGCGCCATGGTAATGGCGGTGCGGGAGATTTTTCTTGTTAGCGTTTTCACATCAACCTCAGACAAACATGCGCGATATCAGGTAAAACAGGCAGCAATACAGCGCGGTATTGAACAATGCAGGGTGCCAGACGAAATCGTAGATCCCGGTCGGGACCAGCACCTTGCGCACCAGCCAGAAGATCGCCAGTGATAAAAGAAGCTCGAAAAATATCGGTGGGAACGACAGACCGAACACCACGATAACGGGAAACAGACTCATGTTGACCTTGATAAGAGAGAGTGCAGGCTTCAGAATTTTTTAGCGCACGCCATCGCAGGAGAGCTAGAAACGCAGGGCGAGAATGGCGCAGCCGTTATGTAATTAATAATATATTAACGTAACTGTTATGCTGTTATCTATCATATGTGATCTAAATCACTTTTAAGCCAGAGTGAACAATGGAACGTTTAAAACGCATGTCCGTCTTCGCCAAAGTGGTTGAACTCGGCTCATTTACCGCCGCTGCGCGCCAGCTTCAGATGAGCGTCTCATCCATCAGCCAGACGGTGTCCAAACTGGAAGATGAGCTTCAGGTTAAGCTGCTCAACCGCAGCACCCGCAGCATCGGGTTGACGGAAGCCGGTAAAATTTACTATCAGGGCTGTCGCCGCATGCTGCATGAAGTGCAGGATGTTCACGAACAACTCTATGCCTTTAACAACACGCCCATCGGCACGCTGCGCATAGGGTGTTCTTCAACTATGGCACAAAATGTGCTCGCTGCCATGACGGCGGACATGCTGAAAGAGTACCCTGGGCTTACCGTCAATCTGGTGACGGGCATCCCTGCTCCAGACCTGATCGCCGATGGATTAGACGTGGTGATCCGCGTTGGCGCGTTGCAGGACTCCAGCCTGTTCTCGCGTCGCCTCGGGAGCATGCCGATGGTGGTCTGTGCCTCGAAGAGCTATCTGGCGCAGTACGGTGTGCCGGAGAAACCTGCCGATCTCGCTAACCACTCCTGGCTGGAGTACAGCGTCCGCCCCGATAATGAATTTGAACTGATTGCTCCGGAAGGGATCTCCACCAGGCTGCTGCCGGAAGGCCGGTTCGTCACCAACGATCCAATGACCATTTCGCGCTGGCTGGTGGCCGGCGCCGGGATCGCCTACGTGCCGCTGATGTGGGTGATCAATGAGATCAACAGCGGCGTGCTGGAGATCCTCTTCCCGCGCTATCAGTCCGATCCACGCCCGGTCTACGCCCTGTATACCGAGAAGGACAAGCTGCCGCTGAAGGTGCAGGTTTGTATTAACTATCTGACGGACTATTTTGTCGACGTAGCAGAGCTGTTTCAGGGTATGCGCGGTAGAAGAAAGGAATAAGAAATTAATTTCTGAAATATCCGCGCCATTAATATTTCAGGATGAAGCCGGCCTTCATCCAGGAATATTCTTTAGCTTCTATCAGGAATAGCGAATTGACACTGCCGCCGCCTGCCCTTTACCTTATAAAAAGTCTGGCATTCAGACTGTTATTATTTTGTTGCTGATTTGAATAATAAAATGTATTCCGCAGGATGACGTTAAACAAGGAAACGAAATGAATCTATTTGAACAAACACCGCCGTCACGCAGGCGCTACGGACTCGCCGCGTTCATTGGCTTAATTGCAGGAATTGTCTCCGCGTTTGTCAAATGGGGAGCCGAGGTACCACTCCCGCCACGCAGTCCCACCGATTTATTTACCGGCGCATGCGGCCCTGAGCAATTAATAAGAGCCGCAGGCCAGATAGATTGCTCCCGCAATTTTTTAAATCCACCCTATGTTTTTTTACGCGACTGGCTGGGCGTAGTTGATCCTAACGCAGCAGTTTATACCTTTGCCGGACATATATTTAACTGGGTCGGCGTAACGCATATTATTTTCTCAATCGTCTTCGCGGTTGGGTATTGTGTCGTTGCTGAAGTCTTCCCGAAAATTAAACTCTGGCAGGGTTTGCTGGCGGGTGCATTGGCACAGCTTTTTGTTCACATGCTCTCCTTCCCGCTGATGGGGCTGACGCCACCGCTGTTTGATCTGCCCTGGTATGAACACGTGTCAGAGATCGTGGGTCATCTGGTCTGGTTCTGGTCGATCGAAATCATTCGACGTGACTTGCGTAACCGCATTACTCACGAGCCGGATCCGGAGATCCCGCTGGGTAACTTACGTTAAAAAAATGGCGCTACATCTGTAGCGCCATTTTTTATGTTTGCTCAGGTCAGGCCGTGCCGCCCACCGTCAGATTATCCACTTTCAGCGTTGGCTGACCCACGCCAACCGGCAGGCTCTGGCCTTCTTTACCGCAAACACCCACGCCGTTATCCAGCTTCAGATCGTTACCGACCATGGAAATCTGCTGCATCGCTTCAATGCCGGAGCCAATCAGCGTCGCGCCCTTCACCGCTTTAGTCACTTTGCCCTTCTCAATCAGGTACGCTTCTGAAGTCGAGAAGACAAACTTACCGGAGGTGATATCCACCTGGCCGCCGCCAAAGTTTGGCGCAAAGATACCGTAATCCACGGATTCGATAATCTCCTGCGGCGTGGATTTGCCCGGCAGCATATAAGTGTTGGTCATGCGCGGCATCGGCAGGTGCGCGTAAGATTCACGGCGGCCGTTACCCGTTGGCGCTACGCCCATCAGGCGCGCGTTGAGTTTGTCCTGCATGTAGCCTTTCAGCACGCCGTTTTCGATCAGCACGTTGTACTGGCCTGGCGTACCTTCATCGTCGATAGAAATCGAGCCGCGGCGGTCAAGCATGGTGCCATCATCCACTACGGTGCAAAGCTCAGAGGAGACGAGCTGTCCGATCTGGCCGCTGAACACGGACGTCCCGCGACGGTTAAAATCGCCTTCCAGACCGTGGCCCACCGCTTCGTGCAGCAGCACGCCCGGCCAGCCTGCGCCCAGCACCACCGGGAATGTCCCGGCCGGCGCCGCAACAGCATTAAGATTCACCAGCGCCATGCGCACGGCTTCTTTAGCCCACGCGTCAGCGCGCGCTTCGCCGTCAACATCGCCCAGGAACCAGTCATAGCCGAAACGACCGCCGCCGCCGCTTGAGCCGCGCTCGCGTTTGCCGTTGTCATCGACCTGCACGCTGATGGAGAGACGCACCAGCGGACGCACATCGGCCGCCAGCGTACCGTCCGTTGCCGCCACCAGAATCAGCTCATACACACCGCTCAGGCTGGCGGAGACTTCCTGAACACGTTTGTCGGCGGCGCGCGCCACTTTGTCCACGCGACGCAGGATGTCCAGCTTCTCTTCGCGACTCATGCTTTGCAGCGGGTCGATGCTGGTATAAAGCGCGGAGTGCTGCACTTCACCCAGGGTTTTCACGCGACCGTCGCCGGCATCGCGCACAATGGTACGCGCGGCCTGCGCGCTCTGCTCCAGCGCGGCCAGGCTTATCTGGTCGGCATAGGCAAAACCGGTTTTTTCGCCGCTGATGGCGCGCACGCCGACGCCCTGGTCAATGTTATATGAGCCATCTTTGATGATGCTGTCTTCTAAAACCCAGGATTCGTGATAGCTCGACTGGAAATAGAGATCGCCGTAGTCGAGACGGCGTTCGGTCAGTTGACCAAGAATGGAGAACAGGTCCTGATGGCTCAGGCCGTTCGCTGCGAGCAAATGTTCACTTACCAGGTTCAGACTCATCGTATTGCTACTCGTTCGTTGCCGCCCGTGGCGGTATAAAGATCGTATTTATTGAGAGTGAGGCAATTACCAGCCCACGTCAAATCATTGCTGTGCATCTTTGCGCGGCTGGCGCAGCACCTCGTTAATCTGCGGTTTATCCACCGGACCGGTAATGCGGTAGCGCAGAATGGAGACCTTGCTCCACAGCGGCCCCAGCACTTTACTGGCGGCAAACACCGCCGCACCGACAATCGGGTTAACCACAAAGGCCGCCGCCACGCCCACGCTGGCGGAAATTTCCGGCGCCACCACGGCTTCCATATCCAGCTCGCGACGCACGAGGTTGACCGAGCCTTTCATGGCGATGTCCGCTTCCAGCCCATCCACCAGCGTGTCGTCCGTGTGCAGAACGCCGTCCTTGATCCACGCCGTACTGCGGATGGAATCGTAATAGAAACCTTCGCTGAAGGTGTCGCTGAAATCGAAGCGCAGCTTACGCAGCAGCGCATCAAAACTCAGCAGGCGCAGGATCTGCCCGGCACGCCCCGTGCTCACATCGGCGATTTCACCTTTGCCAAAGTGTGTTTTCAGAATACCGTTCAGTGACGCTTCGTCCGGTGTCCACGGCGCGGCACGCCAGTGAAGATCGTAATTAACGTTAAACGAGGAGCCGCGCAGCGGCGTGCTGATGCCAAAGAAGTTGGCTGCCGCATCCAGCTTGTTGCCTTTAATGTCGCCCTTCAGGGACGTGCGCTGCTCGCCCGGGTTATTCACCCACTCTCCACCCGCTGTCATGCGGCCAAAGCCGGTGTCGATCAATCCGCCGGAGAGCTTGAGCGTATTCCCCTGGATGGCAAAATCACCGTCGATACGGCCATATTTTTGCCCCCACAGCCAGCACTCCGCGCAGCGCAGCTGCAGATCGGGCCAGCCGCTAAAATCGACGCGGGTAGTATTACTCAGCGGCGATGTATTCGCCGGTTTATCTTTACTCGCGGCAGCCGGATTGTAGTAGAGATAGCGGATCGCTGCCTGCCACGGCGCGTTATTGCGCATGGTCAGCGTGCCGTTGATTTCCCGGCCCTGCGCCTCCACTTTTGAGCCGTTAGCGGTTGGCTGGGAGACAATGCTCAGATTGTTCCACTGCTGTCCGCCCAGCATCAGCGACGGCGTGCGTACGGTAATGGTCTGCGGGAACTGGGCGGCCTCATCAACGTTTTGCCCAACGCCTTTCTGGAACAGCGCCAGCCACTCCGCACCGTCCATCGGCGGGAGATTCAGCTCAACGCCCGCATGCTCAGGCAACGGCGGCGTGGTTTTGCTGTCCGTCGTCCAGATGGCTCTGTCGAGGGTAAGCTTGCGGTTAAGCAGCCAGCGGCTGTTAAAGTGGTTTGTTCCGCCCGCACTTCCGGTCAGCGCGAAGCTGTCCAGATTGCCATCCACGTTAAGCTTCACCGGCAGCGGCTGTCCGGCCTGTTTATCCAGCGGCGCAGGCAGCTGGCTTTGAAGATTCTTCAGGTCACCCGTAATGTCGACCTTATAGTGTGCACCCGCGTGATAAGGCAGGTCGATTGCCACTTTGCCCTGCCAGGCGACCGCGCCCGCTACTGACGCCTCAATCGGCTTCGGCAGGACGTCCATACGCGACGGCTGCCAGTTGCCGTCCAGATTAACGGCCACCTGATAAGCCTTTTGCCCCTCGGCTGTTGAGAAGTCGATATTCACCGGCTGATTAAACCAGCTGGCGGTCAGCGGCTCGCTTTTCAAATTACCGTTCACAAAGCTGAACTGTCCGCTGAGGTCTTTCAGGGTGCTATCAAGCGGTTTAATGTACAGGCTGTTGTTCTTCAGACGGACGTCACCTTTGGCGGTGGTCATTTCACCGTCCAGCGGGATATCAAGATGTAAGCGAGCATTCACATCGCCATCGAGCTGGAGCTGCTGAAGGGTCGCCGCCAGCGACTCTTTGAGTGGCGTCTCCTCAAAGTACGGCCCCACCGCTTTCCCCGGGCCGTTGATGTCGGCATCAATCAGCAGCTTCTCTTTTGAGTAGTCCGGGATGTTGGCCGTCAGGTTGCTGGCCGTTACGCCTCCCAGCGCAACGCTGCCCGCCTTCATCCATAATCCGTCGTTGAGGAAGTTAAGCTCGATATCCAGGTTTTTCAGCGCGGGCCAGCCCGGCTGGAACGCGAATGTGGCGTCGTGCAGCGGCACCAGCACCTGGAACTGCCCCTCATTATGTTTGTACGGGAAAAGATGCGGGTTACCGCCGTAGACCAGCGTGGCGTTTTCCGCCTGACCGCCCTGAATTGCGCCGCTCAGATAGTCGACCAGCGCTTTACCCATCAGATTTTCCGGGAAATAGCGCCAGGCCTGAGAACCGTCATCGGTACTGATCCCGGCCAGAATGCCCAGCCACGGTTCGTCACCCTGCGGCTGTAAATAGCGGAAGTCACCCCGCGCGTGTACCGCTTTGGCTTTGACGTCGATATGGCGACCATCAAGCTGGAAGCCCTTATCGTTACGGAGCCAGTTAAGCACCGCGCTGCCCTGCTCAATTTCCAGCGGCGCGCGGAAGACCGTCTCGTAAGGCATTTTTGCGTTGTGCATATCGGCCGTGAGCCTGCCGTTCTCCACGCTGCCTTCCAGCTTGCCGCTGAAATGCTCCGCGCCCGGCAGCATCTTCCACTGCTTCCAGGCAAGATCTTTCCATGTTGCCTGGAAACGGGTTTTTTCCGTCGCCTGAAGCGGGATATCCAGCGCCAGAGAATCAATTTTTCCGCTCGGCTGCGTTGCCAGCCAGATCTCGCCCAGGTCCGGAGAGAGCTTTGCCGCCATGGAGCGCAGGCCTTCAATGGCCGCCAGATCCAGGTTACTGGCGCGGATGCGCAGCTCATCGCTGCGTTTACTCGCCGCGCCGCCCACGTCCTGCTCCGGCATCCAGGCCAGCGTCAGCGCACCGCGCGGCCACGGCTTGCCGTCCATCGTGATGCGCGTATCCGGGATGGCGAACTGCCAGCCCTCTTTTTCCTGCGTCACGTGCGCGGTGAGGTTATCGACGGAAAGTTGATGCTGCTGTCTTTCACCCTTCCAGCTCGCGCCCCCTTGCTTCAGCCAGATATCGCCGCTGGCAAATTTCCCTTTCGTCAGGGTCATCCAGCCCTCAAGGCTGAAACGGGCGGTTTCCAGCTGCATGTTTTGCTGCAGCCAGTCGCCGAGCCAGGGCTTTACATCCACATCGTCGGCCTGCAGCCAGACTTTGCCGTTGTTTAACAGGCCGTCATCGTCACGCAAGTCCATACGCACCTGCATGACGCCGTGCTGGCCGTTCAGGCTGGAAAGATTGACCTGCCCCTCGGCGCGGTGTCGATCCTTGCCGTTAAGCCAGGTCAGCTGCGGGATCGCCAGTTCGGCGCGCTGGCCAGAAAGGGTAATAAAGCTCACTTCGCTGTCGCGCAGATCGAAATGATCGAACTGGCGGAGGAAGAGATCGCTGAAGCGGTTGGCTTCCAGGCCCTGATTGTTATCACCGCCCGTCAGCGGCGTATTGGTCAGAAACTGGAGTTGATAAAAGGTGAGATCGCGAAACTGCCAGCGCAGATGCAACAGGCTTTGCCAGACGTCCAGCGCCAGGGTTACGCGTTTGATTTTGAGATGACCGCCATCTTTCAGGCTGGCGTTGATGTCACGGACATCCAGCGTCGGGCCAAAATTCTGCCAGCTGGCGCTAACCTGGCTTACGTCGACCGGCACGCCGGTGGTGGATTCGATTTTCGCCAGCAGCTGCGGACGCCAGCTGTCCAGATGCGGTAAAACGAGGCGTAGCCCGCTCACGAGCAACGCGACAATCACGACCAGCGTTGCCCCTGTAAGCACTAAAATCCCCGGCAATCGCCTCACGCATCTCTCCTTGTCAGCTTTCGTCACGCAGCGTACTGCGTTTTACATCATTACGACGTCAAACTGCTCCTGGTTATAGAGCGGTTCAATTTGTACTTTTACCTGTTTGCCGACAAAGATTTCCACTTCCGCCAGCGCGTGCGACTCTTCGCCTTTCAGGGCTTCAGCCACCGCAGGGGAAGCATAGACCAGAAAACGATCGGAGTCGTAGGCATGATGAACACGGACGATTTCACGCATAATTTCATAGCAGACGGTCTCAACCGTCTTTACCGTTCCGCGTCCATGGCAGGTTGGACACTCATTACACAGGACATGTTCCACGCTTTCGCGGGTCCGTTTCCGGGTCATTTCCACCAGGCCGAGCTGCGAGAAGCCATTGATGCTGGTCTTCACGCGATCTTTACTCAGCGCCTGCTCCAGCGAGTGCAGCACACGACGACGATGGTCTTCATTGCTCATATCGATAAAGTCGATGATGATAATGCCGCCGAGGTTGCGCAAACGAAGCTGACGCGCAATCGCCTGCGTGGCTTCGATGTTGGTATTGAAGATGGTGTCGTCCAGATTGCGATGACCGACAAACGCGCCGGTGTTGATATCGACGGTGGTCATCGCTTCGGTCTGATCGATGATCAGATAGCCGCCGGACTTCAGTTCGACCTTGCGTTCTAGCGCTCGCTGGATCTCGTTTTCGACATCATAGAGATCGAAGATCGGCTGACGCCCGGTGTAATGCTCCAGCAGGCCCGGCATTTCCGGGATGTATTCAGCGGTAAACTCCAGCAGCGCTTCATACGTCAGGCGAGAGTCCACGCGAATGCGGTCGAGCTGCGCGTCGGCAAAATCACGCAGCACGCGCTGCGCAAGCGCCAGCTCACCGTACAGCTGGTAGCGAGTCTGGTTGCGTTTTTTACGCTCCATCACTTTGGTCCAGACGCGCTTCAGGTAAGCCGCATCCGACGCCAGGTCTTCTTCGCTGATCCCTTCTGCAGCGGTACGGATAATAAACCCGCCCTGTTCATCGCAGTAGGCGCTGACCACTTTCTTCAGCCGCTCGCGCTCGCTTTCGCTCTCAATACGCTGCGAAACACCCACGTGCGACGCGCCGGGCATAAAGACCAGATAGCGGGAAGGTAAGGTAATGTCGGTGGTCAGACGGGCACCTTTGGTGCCAAGGGGATCTTTCACCACCTGCACCATTAAGTCCTGGCCCTGACGCACCAGCTCGGAAATGTCGCGTACGGCAAACTGCTTTTGCTCTTCGCCCGCGACGCACTCGGTGTGCGGCATGATGTCGGAGGCATGTAAAAATGCCGCCTTATCCAGTCCAATATCTACAAAAGCCGCCTGCATACCCGGCAGTACACGACTGACACGACCTTTGTAGATATTGCCTACTATTCCGCGCCGCGCTTCACGCTCAATATGAATTTCCTGAAGAATGCCACCGTCAATATAGGCCACACGGGTTTCCGATGGCGTTACGTTTACCAACAATTCAGCCGTCATAATTATCCCTTCCCTCACGCAGTGAGTTAAAATTGCTCAGCAACTCATACGTTTCCACCAGCGGTAAGCCGACTACGGCGTGATAGCTGCCATTAATCTTCCTGACAAAACAGCCACCCAACCCTTGAATACCGTATGCACCTGCTTTATCCATCGGTTCACCGCTGGCAATATAAGCGGCGATCTCGTCGTCGGTAATCACTCTGAACGTGACATCCGTAACCACCAGGCAATCCAGCACGTGCTGGCTGTCCGCCAGCGCGACGGCCGTCATCACCTGGTGCGTTTGCCCGGACATCTTGCGCAGCATGCGCGCCGCATGGTCGGCGTCATGCGGTTTCTCGAGGACTTCACCGTTAAGGATAACGATGGTATCTGCTCCCAGCACGGGCAGATCGCGCGGCACACAGGCCACGCCCGCCTGCGCTTTCTCGCGTGCCAGGCGAGACACGTACTGCTGAGCACTTTCGCCCTCAGCACGTTTTTCTTCAATGCCGGTCACGATGCGTTCAAAAGAGACCCCTAACTGCGTCAGGAGTTCCTGACGGCGCGGGGAGCCGGAAGCAAGATACAGAGACGTCATAGAAACCTTTTATTGCACAGCAAACTGCTGGCGAACCTTACGCATCAGCAGGAATAGCCACGGCCAGAGCACACCGTTTACTACACTACTCCAGAACACTTCCGGTCGGAAAGAGACGTTGATCACTAAAAACTCTGCCCAGAAAACAACGATATCCGCAGCAAGCGACAACAGCATCACGACCAGGGCCTGTTGCCAGAGCGCGAGGTTACGGAAGAGCTGGAATTTCAGTGCGACGAGGTACGCAATAATGCTCATGGACAGGGCGCGCACGCCCAGCGTAGAGCCACTAATGAGATCCAGTATGGCACCCATCACAAAACCCGTGCCGACATTTACGCGATGCGGCAGGGCAAGGATCCAGTAAAGTAAAATGAGCAAGACCCAGTTTGGCCGGAAAACGAGAATGTTATCCGGCCAGGGCATAATCTGCAGCAACAGTGCAATGAGGAACGAGAGCCAGATGACCCAGCGTCCCTGGCTACGATAGCTTGCCACTACTGCCCTCCCGAAGAGAGTTTAGGCGGTGGCGGCGCATCAGGCTGCGGCTGCGTTAACCCGGTTGCCGGCGCAGGCACGGGCGCAGGCGGCCCCATAGAGTCCGCTGGCGGAAGAACCTGCGGCATCATCTGCATCAGGCGTTCATTCGCCACGCGATGCACCTCTTCAGGCGTCATCGGGTTAGCACCGTTACGATCGGCACCCCAGAGCAGCAGCAGGTAGCGCAGACGCTGTAAACCGGCGGTTGGACGGGCCTGAATCACAGTGTATGCACGCTGCGTATCCAGCTTAACCGAAGAGACCACCGCAACCGGGTAACCTTCAGGGAAGCGTCCACCGAGACCGGACGTCACCAGCACGTCGCCGACACGGATGTCCGTGTTAGCAGGCAGATGTTCCAGCTGCAGATCGTCAGTGCAGCCGTTACCGGCCGCAATCACGCGGATATCGTTACGCAGAACCTGGATCGGCAGCGCGTGGGTGGCGTCGCAAATCAGCAGCACACGGCTGGTCAGTTTGGCGACGGCAACGACCTGGCCTACTACGCCCTTATCACTGATGACGGGCTGACCTTCATACACCCCGTTCACGCTCCCTTTGTCGATCACAACCTGATCGCTGTAAGGGTCGTTCACGGTGGAGATCACCTGGGTAACCATCTTCTGCTCGTCCTGACGCAGCGGCGAGCCGAGCAGTTCACGCAGACGCGCGTTTTCCTGCTTGTATTGCCCCAGCATCAGCAGTTCGCTGTTTTTCAGCAGCAGTTCCTGGCGTAATGCCCGGTTTTCAAGTTCGAGCTGGTCTCGTGAAGACAGCGTTTGAGAAACGGAGTCGAGCAGTTCACGGGGACCATTTGATATAAAGTAGAAAGGACTGACGGCGGTATCCATGTACGTTCGGATCTGGCTGAACGTACCGAGGCGGCTATCGGCAATAATGACGCCAAGCGCAACCAGAACCGCCAGAATGAGGCGAAACTGTAGCGATGGGCCACGGCTAAAAATTGGCTTCATAGGCTATGCGTATTCTCGTGTCAGAGAGAAAGGGTAGCGATTCGCTACCCTTTCACCATGACTACTCTTCGCTGAACAAGTCGCCGCCGTGCATGTCGATCATTTCCAGCGCCTTGCCACCACCGCGGGCGACGCAAGTCAGTGGATCTTCTGCAACTACGACAGGAATACCTGTCTCTTCCATCAACAGGCGGTCGAGGTTACGCAGCAGCGCACCACCACCGGTCAGAACCATACCGCGCTCGGAGATGTCGGACGCCAGCTCTGGTGGGCACTGTTCCAGCGCAACCATTACCGCGCTCACGATGCCCGTCAGTGGTTCCTGCAGTGCTTCCAGAATTTCGTTGGAGTTCAGGGTAAAGCCGCGTGGAACACCTTCCGCCAGGTTACGGCCACGCACTTCGATCTCACGCACTTCATCGCCCGGATATGCAGAACCGATTTCGTGTTTGATACGCTCTGCGGTGGCTTCACCGATCAGAGAGCCGTAGTTACGGCGCACGTAATTGATGATGGCTTCATCGAAGCGGTCACCACCGATACGTACGGAGGAGGAGTACACCACGCCGTTCAGTGAGATAACGGCCACTTCAGTGGTACCACCACCGATATCCACCACCATAGAACCGGTGGCTTCAGAAACTGGCAGACCTGCACCGATTGCCGCAGCCATTGGCTCTTCAATCAGGAACACTTCACGTGCGCCTGCACCCTGGGCAGATTCACGGATTGCGCGACGTTCTACCTGGGTTGCGCCAACCGGCACACACACCAGAACACGCGGGCTTGGGCGCATGAAGCTGTTGCTGTGAACCTGCTTGATGAAGTGCTGAAGCATTTTTTCAGTCACGAAGAAATCAGCGATAACGCCGTCTTTCATTGGGCGAATAGCGGCGATGTTGCCAGGGGTACGACCCAGCATCTGCTTCGCGTCATGACCCACTGCGGCCACGCTTTTCGGCGAGCCTGCACGATCCTGACGAATGGCCACAACAGAAGGCTCATTCAATACGATGCCTTGTCCTTTTACATAAATAAGGGTATTCGCGGTACCCAGGTCAATGGACAGGTCATTGGAAAACATGCCACGAAATTTTTTCAACATACTAAGGGATAATCCTGAAAGCTGGGGCGGAAAACAAAATCCGCTTACTTTACCAACCACACGCAGCAGCGACAAGGCGCAAAAATCATCTGCAACGGTGAAAATTTGTGCAGTACGTTTCCTGTTGTTACAAATTCATCCCCTGACTCCCTCAGGGCTGAGTAAACAGTCGTGTTCCTCACTGATATTTGTAACCCATTAAAGGTCGTTCACTGGCTTTTTGCTCGACATACTCAAAGCTACAGGCGCGATATTCTACGTGAAAACAACGTAAACGGCAGGTCAAACAGAGTATCTTTGCAAATATTTTTTCACGTTGGTGTCAAGCGGCTGAGAGGCGGCAAAAAAATCGCCCTGACCGCCCGTCACTCCGCGCTCTGTTAACATCTGCCATTCGCCTCTGGAGCGCACGCCTGCGGCAAATACCTGTGTTCGCGTTCCCTTACACGCTTCAACCAGACTCTGAACCAGCAGCTGGTTTTCCGTGCGCTTCTCAATATTCCTTACCAGCCCCGGATGTAGCTTTAATAGCTCCACATCCAGCTCCTTGATCCAGCTGGTACTGACCAGCGTTAAACCCGCCTGCGTTACCGCGACACGGGCACCGAGCGCGTTGATCAAACGGACCACCGGACGCAACCGGCTGATGTGTTGACCCACATCCGCCTCAGCAAGTTCAAAAATAATGCGTTTGCGTTGCGATTTTTCGCATTGCATTAAAGTATCACGCAGCCAGCGCTGAAAACGCGGGCGTATTAATGACTCAACGGTAACCTGTAACGCCAGATTTTCTTCAGGCCAGAATGATAAAAATGGAATCAAGCGTGTAATTTGCTGGCGGTCATACTCTTCGGAGAGCCCAAATTGCAGAACCATCGGCAGATATTCCGCAGAAATAACCTCTTCCGTCCCGTCGAAAATACGGCACATCAATTCCCGGTGGTGGACAAAACCGTTCTTCATGACCGCCGGTTTTTGATAAATACGCGGCCCGCCGCGACTCAGCATTTGCTCAATCAAAGTACGCCAGCGCACGTTTCCACGCCCTTTTTCAGGCAGCGAATCATCATAGATCGCCCATCCGTTCGCCCCTTGCAATACCGCGTTGCGGGTGGCCGCTTCCGCATGCTCCATCACCTGCTCTGTCGACTGTCCGCCGCGCCAGGCGCAAATCCCCATATGGACCATATCGTCTCTGTCGAGCATTTTGCTCTGCGGCAGCGCGTCGACGGCCTTAAGTAGCTGGCTGGCAATGCTTTCTGATTCCTTCAACGTGCGATGCGGCAGCAATACGGCAAAGTCGCTGCGGTGGTAGCGGGCCAGCAGCGCCCCCGGATAGCGCATAATAAAGGTGGAGAGCAGGTTGATCAGCGTAAAGAGATTTTCTTCCGCCGCCCGCTGCCCCCATGTGTCGCGCAGCAGATCGAAATCGGGCAGGCGAATCATCATCACCACCCCGTGCGTGCCCACTTTTTCCGGATCGTCGAGCAGCGTGGCGAGTTGATTGTCAAAGAAAAGGCGGTTGTTAAGGCCGGTTTTATTATCCTGCGCGGCATAAGAGCGGATCAGCGTATCCATTCGGCTGCGCTGGTCGCTGGCAAACTGGATCTCTGAGAGCAGCGTATCCAGCGCGCTGCTGGCGCGTGAGGGCCATTCATGGACCGAGCCGCGAACCTGCGGGCCGCGTTCACCGTTCAGGATACGCACGGAGCGGATCTCCAGCAGTTCCTGGCCTGAAAGCTGGCGGCGCAGCCAGCGTACCGCGAGAAAAATCAGCAAAATAATGAAGGCGACGGCAACAGTAAGCGGCGCGGTGGTCATCATAGAACGGAAATAGCTGGCCATCGGATCGAGGTAGACCATGTGTATGGTCATCCCCGGATTTTTGAGGGAGTGCACCGTTACTTCCCGATACTGGCTCACCACGCCCGCAGGTCGATAGCTGTCCTGTCGTTCATGGCTTAAAACCGGATGCTTTCCCTGCTGGATGTCGACCTGAATAATATCAACCGGCACCATCAACTCATCCAGCTCCCGGGATAGCTCAGGAAGTGGAGTGGTCAGCAGACGCGTATCAATGACCGACGCAACGGACTGCACCCGGTTGACCAGTTTGTCCTGAATGGCGTTATAAAAGCTCAGAGAGCAACCAAGAAGCGTGACAAAGATGGTAAGCCCCGTCAGCAGGGTGATAAAAGCCGAGAACTTCGTCGTTAATCGCATCCTTGAGATTACTCCGTGGGTTGATGGGGTAGCGAGTAAGCGCTAACTTGCATTTCAAATGCGGCATACTACCAAACCTGGCGTATCTGGCAATTTATTGCGTTAAATCGGCATTGCTTTACCCTGAGCGAGTATAGTCTTCAGGAACTCTTTTCCAATCATCTGAGCCGTGAGGACCCCGTATGCAGGCTTTAATCTTAGAACAGCAGGACGGCAAAACGCTTGCCTCAGTACAGGCCGTAGAAGAGACTCGCCTGCCGGAAGGCGACGTCACCGTCGACATCAACTGGTCCAGTTTAAATTATAAAGATGCGCTGGCGATCACCGGCAAGGGTAAAATCATCCGAAATTTCCCTATGGTGCCGGGTATTGATTTTGCTGGCCGGGTTCATAGCAGCGAAGATCCCCGTTTTCATGCGGGCCAGCATGTGCTGCTCACCGGCTGGGGCGTGGGCGAAAATCACTGGGGCGGGCTGGCAACGCAGGCGCGCGTGAAGGGCGACTGGCTGGTGCCTATGCCGAAAGGCATAGATGGCCGCAAAGCGATGATCGTTGGTACCGCAGGCTTTACCGCCATGCTGTGCGTGATGGCGCTGGAAGAGGCGGGTGTTCGCCCCGAGTCGGGTGAAATTGTTGTGACCGGGGCCAGCGGTGGCGTGGGCAGCACGGCGGTCACGCTGCTGCACAAGCTGGGTTATCAGGTTGCGGCGGTTTCCGGCCGTGAAAGCACGCACGATTATCTGCGCCAGCTCGGCGCCAGCCGCATTCTTGGCCGCGATGAGTTTGCCGAGACCCGCCCGCTGGAAAAACAGGTCTGGGCAGGTGCGGTGGATACCGTCGGTGATAAGGTGCTGGCAAAAGTCCTGGCGCAGATGAACTACGGCGGCTGCGTGGCAGCCTGCGGCCTGGCGGGCGGATTTGCCCTGCCAACGACCGTCATGCCATTTATTCTGCGTAACGTCCGCCTGCAGGGCGTGGATTCCGTGATGACGCCTGCGGCTCGCCGTGCAGAGGCATGGGAGCGTCTGGTGCGCGATTTGCCGGAATCGTTCTATACCCAGAGCGCTACCGAAATTACGCTCAGCCAGGCACCTGAATATGCCAGTAAAATCATGGATAACCAGTTCCACGGCCGCGCGCTGGTGAAAATCGCCTAATCTTCAAATTTTCGTGACATATTCGCGCTAACGCTTCTCCTCCGTCATGCTTAGAAAAACGCATGACGGAGGATGCCATGAAAAACCGAAAACTGACGGAAGCCGACGTAACGTCTGAGTCTGTCTTTATGTTACAGCGCCGCCAGATCCTGAAAATGCTTGGCATCAGCGCCACGGCACTGACGCTCTCTCCAGCGGCACACGCCGACCTGCTCGACTGGTTTAAAGGCAACGATCGCCCTAAGGCGCCTTCCGGTGCCCCGCTTACCTTTACCAAACCCGCCGAATGGCAAAACACGCTGGCGCTCACGCCGGAAGATAAAGTCACCGGCTACAACAACTTCTACGAATTTGGTCTGGATAAAGCCGATCCTGCCGCCAATGCCGGCAGCATGAAAACCGATCCGTGGACGCTGAAAATCGACGGTGAAGTGGCAAAACCTCTGACGCTGGACCATCACGATCTGACCACCCGCTTCCCGCTTGAGGAGCGTATCTATCGCATGCGCTGCGTAGAGGCCTGGTCGATGGTGGTGCCCTGGGTAGGCTTCCCGCTGCATAAGCTGCTGACGATGGTTGAACCCACCAGCAACGCAAAATACGTCGCCTTCCAGACGCGCTACGCCCCGGACGAGATGCCGGGCCAGAAAGACCGGTTCATCGGCGGCGGGCTGGAGTATCCATACGTTGAAGGGTTACGTCTTGACGAAGCCATGCATCCCCTTACCCTCCTGACCGTCGGCGTTTACGGCAAGGCGCTTCCGCCGCAGAACGGTGCCCCCATCCGTTTAACCGTGCCGTGGAAATACGGTTTCAAAGGGATTAAATCGATCGTCAGCATTAAGTTGACCCGCGAACGTCCGCCGACGACATGGAACCTGGCGGCGCCGGGTGAATACGGCTTCTTCGCCAACGTGAACCCGCATGTGGATCATCCCCGCTGGTCGCAGGCGACGGAACGCTTTATTGGCTCCGGCGGCGCGCTGGACGTGAAGCGCCAGCCCACGCTGCTGTTTAACGGGTATGCGGATGAAGTGGCGTCCCTTTACCGTGGCCTCAATTTACGGGAGAACTTCTGAGTGCGTTTAACGGCAAAGCAGATTACCTGGCTGAAAGTGCTGCTGCATTTAGCCGGGATACTTCCTTTTATCTGGCTGTTCTGGGCGGCCAGCCAGGGCCTCTTTAGCGCCGATCCGGCAAAGGATATCCAGCATTTTACCGGTCGGATGGCTCTGAAATTTTTACTGGCCACCTTGCTCGTCTCGCCGCTGGCGCGCTACGCTAAACAGCCATTATTGATACGCACCCGTCGGCTTTTGGGGCTATGGTGTTTTGCCTGGGCGACCCTGCACCTCACCAGTTACGCCCTGCTGGAACTGGGAATTAACAATCTGACACTGCTTGGCCGCGAGCTGGTAACACGCCCTTACCTGATGCTGGGCATTGTTAGCTGGCTGATCCTGCTGGCGTTAGCGCTGACATCCACGCAATATGCGCAGCGAAAGCTGGGCCGTCGCTGGCAGTTGCTGCACAACTTCGTCTATCTTGTCGCGATCCTCGCCCCCATTCATTATCTGTGGTCGGTGAAGATCCTCTCTCCGCAGCCGGTCCTTTACGCGCTGGCAGCCGTGGCGCTTTTAGCATGGCGTTACAAGAAGTTCCGCCAGTGGTTGCGATAGTTCGCGAAACTGTGCGTTTTCCCGCAGATTACCTCTCAACCGCAAATCTTTTTTGGATTGCGGTTGATAATCTTCCCTGATAAGACCAGTATTTAGCTGCCAAATGCTACGAAATCGTTATAATGTGCGACCTTGGTTCGCCTGACAGCGGTTTTGGGCCTCTGAAAAGGTGACATTTGCGCTTCGACGGTATATTTTGTTTTTTACC
This sequence comes from Enterobacter cloacae complex sp. I3, assembly GCF_014896175.1. NCBI lineage: Bacteria > Pseudomonadati > Pseudomonadota > Gammaproteobacteria > Enterobacterales > Enterobacteriaceae > Enterobacter > Enterobacter cloacae complex sp. I3. The sequence continues at coordinate 10,820 of NZ_JADBQZ010000013.1, read as the reverse complement.
CGAAAATCGCAGGAGATAGCGGCATAATGACTGATAAGTTCCACATCTTAGTTTTAAACGGACCGAACCTGAACATGCTCGGCACCCGTGAGCCAGAGAAGTACGGCACGCTGACATTGAGCGAAATTGTTAACCGTCTGAGCACGGAAGCAGCCTCGCTGAATGTGGATTTGGATCATTTTCAGTCAAACGCGGAGTACGCAATCATCGACCGTATTCATCAGGCTAAAGACACTGTGGACTATATCCTGATCAATCCGGCCGCGTTTACGCACACCAGTGTTGCTATCCGCGACGCACTGCTCGCGGTGAGTATCCCGTTTATCGAGATCCACCTGAGTAACGTGCACGCCCGAGAGCCGTTCCGCCACCATTCGTATCTGTCGGATATCGCTGCTGGCGTTATCTGCGGACTGGGCGCAGACGGCTATTCATACGCTTTACAGACAGCGGTAAAACGCTTGTCACAATCACACTAAACAAGAGTACGGAACCCACTCATGGATATTCGTAAGATTAAAAAACTGATCGAGCTGGTTGAAGAATCAGGCATCTCCGAACTGGAAATTTCTGAAGGCGAAGAGTCTGTACGCATCAGCCGTGCAGCCCCAGCCGCTAGCTTCCCGGTAATGCAGCAAGCTTACGCTGCGCCAGTGCAGCAGCCTGCGCTTTCCGCAGCCGTTGCGCCAGCAGCAGCTGAAGCCGCACCTGCCGCTGCAGCAGAAATCAGTGGTCACATCGTACGTTCCCCAATGGTTGGTACTTTCTACCGCACCCCGAGCCCGGACGCGAAGGCGTTCATCGAAGTGGGTCAGAAAGTCAACGTAGGCGATACCCTGTGCATCGTTGAAGCGATGAAAATGATGAACCAGATCGAAGCTGACAAGTCAGGTACTGTGAAAGCGATTCTGGTCGAAAGTGGTCAGCCGGTTGAATTTGACGAGCCGCTGGTCGTCATCGAGTAACGAGGCGAACATGCTGGATAAAATTGTTATCGCCAACCGTGGCGAGATTGCACTGCGTATTCTTCGTGCCTGTAAAGAACTGGGCATCAAGACCGTGGCCGTGCACTCAAGCGCGGATCGCGATTTAAAACACGTATTGCTGGCGGATGAGACGGTCTGTATTGGCCCGGCTCCGTCCGTAAAAAGCTATCTGAACATCCCGGCTATCATCAGCGCCGCTGAAATCACCGGCGCGGTGGCAATTCATCCGGGTTACGGCTTCCTCTCTGAGAACGCCAACTTTGCTGAGCAGGTTGAACGCTCTGGCTTTATCTTCATCGGTCCGAAAGCCGACACCATTCGCCTGATGGGCGACAAAGTGTCTGCAATCACCGCAATGAAAAAAGCCGGTGTTCCAACCGTGCCAGGCTCTGACGGCCCTCTGACCGACGACATGGATGCTAACCGTGCTCATGCTAAACGCATTGGCTACCCGGTTATCATCAAAGCGTCCGGCGGCGGCGGCGGTCGCGGTATGCGCGTTGTGCGCAGCGATGCTGAACTGGCGCAGTCCATCTCCATGACCAAAGCGGAAGCGAAAGCGGCTTTCAGCAATGACATGGTGTACATGGAAAAATACCTGGAAAACCCACGCCACATCGAAATTCAGGTGCTGGCTGACGGTCAGGGTAACGCGATCTATCTGGCAGAACGTGACTGCTCCATGCAGCGTCGTCACCAGAAAGTGGTCGAAGAAGCGCCAGCGCCGGGCATTACCCCGGAACTGCGTCGCTACATCGGCGAGCGTTGCGCCAAAGCGTGCGTCGATATCGGCTATCGCGGGGCGGGTACCTTTGAGTTCCTGTTCGAAAACGGCGAGTTCTACTTCATTGAAATGAACACCCGTATTCAGGTTGAACACCCGGTTACCGAAATGATCACCGGCGTTGACCTGATCAAAGAGCAGCTGCGTATCGCAGCCGGTCAGCCTCTGTCCATCAAGCAGGAAGAAGTAGTGGTGAAAGGCCATGCGGTAGAGTGCCGTATCAACGCCGAAGACCCGAACACCTTCCTGCCAAGCCCGGGTAAAATCACGCGTTTCCACGCGCCGGGTGGTTTTGGCGTGCGCTGGGAGTCTCATATCTACGCCGGTTACACCGTACCGCCGTACTATGACTCAATGATCGGTAAGCTCATCTGCTACGGCGAAAACCGTGACGTGGCGATTGCCCGCATGAAGAACGCCCTGCAGGAGCTGATCATCGACGGTATTAAAACCAACGTTGATCTGCAGATGCGTATCATGAGCGACGAGCACTTCCAGAATGGTGGAACCAATATCCACTACCTGGAGAAAAAACTCGGCCCGAACGAGAAGTAAGAGAGCTGTGTTGCTAAAAGGCCGGATTATCCGGCCTTTTTTTATTTCTGGGGATCGCAAAGCCCCATCATGTACAATCCCCGCTTTCTGCATCCACAAGGGACAAAAAATGGACAAACGTTTTGTTCAGGCCCATAAAGAAGCGCGCTGGGCGCTGTGGCTGACCCTTCTCTATCTTGCTGCATGGTTAGTAACTGCTTACTTACCTGACTCCGTTATTGGCATCACCGGCCTGCCGCACTGGTTCGAAATGGCCTGCCTGCTGGTACCGCTGGTGTTTATCCTGCTGTGCTGGGCAATGGTGAAATTTATCTACCGGGATATTCCGCTGGAGGACGATGATGCAGCTTGAAGTCATTCTGCCGCTTGTCGCATACCTGCTGGTCGTGTTTGGTTTATCCATTTACGCCATGCGCAAAAGAACGACCGGTGCTTTTCTTAACGAGTATTTCCTCGGCAGCCGTTCGATGGGCGGCGTTGTGCTGGCAATGACGCTGACCGCGACCTATATCAGCGCCAGCTCGTTTATTGGCGGCCCCGGTGCGGCCTACAAGTATGGGTTAGGCTGGGTTTTGCTGGCGATGATCCAGCTGCCTGCCGTCTGGCTCTCCCTCGGTATTCTTGGTAAGAAATTTGCCATTCTGGCGCGCCGCTATAATGCCGTCACGCTCAACGACATGCTGTTTGCCCGTTACCAGAGCCGCTTACTGGTGTGGCTGGCGAGCTTAAGCTTGCTGGTGGCCTTTATTGGCGCGATGACGGTACAGTTTATCGGCGGGGCACGCCTGCTGGAAACGGCGGCCGGGATCCCTTACGAGACAGGCCTGCTTATCTTCGGGGTAAGCATCGCGCTCTATACCGCGTTTGGCGGGTTCCGCGCCAGCGTGCTGAACGATACGCTGCAGGGAATGGTCATGCTCATCGGTACGATTGTTCTGCTGGTGGGGATTGTTCATGCCGCGGGTGGACTCACTCATGCGGTGGAAACCCTGGAAGCGATTGACCCGAAACTGATTTCACCGCAGGGCGCGGATGATATCCTCTCGCCGACCTTTATGACCTCGTTCTGGGTGTTAGTTTGCTTCGGGGTGATTGGTCTGCCGCATACCGCCGTGCGCTGTATCTCCTATAAAGACAGTAAAGCTGTTCACAAGGGCATCATCATCGGGACGATTGTGGTCGCGGTCCTGATGTTTGGTATGCACCTGGCAGGTGCGTTAGGGCGCGCGGTGATCCCCGACCTTACCGTGCCGGATCTGGTGATCCCGACGCTGATGGTTAAAGTGCTGCCGCCCTTCGCCGCCGGAATTTTCCTCGCAGCGCCAATGGCCGCCATTATGTCGACCATTAACGCCCAGTTACTGCAAAGTTCCGCTACGATCATTAAAGATCTCTATCTGAACCTGCGCCCTGAGCAGGTTGAAAATGAACGTCGCCTGAAGCGGATGTCTGCCGTCATTACGCTGGTGTTAGGAGCTTTGCTGATGTTAGCTGCATGGCGTCCGCCGGAGATGATTATCTGGCTGAACCTGCTTGCGTTTGGCGGTCTTGAAGCCGTTTTCCTGTGGCCGCTGGTATTAGGTCTTTACTGGGAACGCGCGAACGCTGCAGGCGCGCTGAGCGGGATGATTGTTGGCGGTGTGCTGTATGCCATCCTTGCGACATTTAAGATTCAGTACCTGGGCTTCCATCCGATTGTGCCTTCGTTACTGCTAAGTTTACTGGCGTTTGTGGTGGGGAACCGTTTCGGTCAGCCCGCCCCACAACCCGCTATGATTTCTACTGATAAATAAAGAGTTTTGCCATGCCGTGGATCCAACTAAAACTGAACACAACCGGCGCGAACGCCGAAGAGCTAAGCGATGCGCTGATGGAAGCCGGCTCTGTCTCCATCACCTTTCAGGACACGCACGACACGCCGGTCTTTGAACCGCTGCCGGGCGAAACGCGCCTGTGGGGTGATACCGACGTGATCGGCCTGTTCGATGCCGAAACCGACATGAAAGAGGTGGTGGCGATTCTGGAAAACCATCCGCTGCTGGGCGCAGGCTTCGCGCATAAAATCGAACAGCTGGAAGACAAAGACTGGGAACGCGAGTGGATGGACAATTTCCATCCGATGCAGTTCGGCAAACGTCTGTGGATCTGCCCAAGCTGGCGCGAGGTTCCCGATGAAAACGCGGTGAACGTGATGCTTGATCCAGGCCTGGCGTTTGGCACCGGCACCCATCCAACCACGTCTCTGTGCCTGCAGTGGCTGGATGGTCTGGATCTTGAAGGTAAGACGGTGATCGACTTCGGCTGCGGTTCCGGGATCCTCGCGATTGCCGCCCTGAAACTGGGCGCGGCGAAAGCCATCGGGATCGATATCGATCCGCAGGCCATTCAGGCCAGCCGCGATAATGCCGAGCGTAACGGCGTGTCCGATCGTCTGGAGCTCTACCTGCCGGAAGCGCAACCAGAAGCCATGAAAGCCGATGTGGTGGTCGCAAACATTCTCGCGGGCCCACTGCGTGAACTGGCGCCATTAATCAGCGTGCTGCCGGTTGAGGGTGGCCTGCTGGGACTTTCCGGCATTCTGGCAAGCCAGGCGGAGAGCGTTTGCGAAGCCTACGCCGATCTCTTTGCGCTCGACCCGGTTGTAGAGAAAGAAGAGTGGTGCCGCATTACCGGTCGTAAAAAATAAGCATTTGGCGTGGTCCTCTGACCACGCCTTTTCTCCTCAATATTCCTCCCGCCCCTGGCCTGCCTCCAGTAAAATAACCACACAAATCATAATGATAAATTTTGATTTGGATAATAAAAATTCACGGGAAAAATATTATGAAACACGTTTATAGCAAGGCAGCGCTGTTAGCGCTGAGCATGATCTCGGCTTCAGCATGCGCATCACACTGGAGCTACAAAGGAGAAAGTTCACCGGAGCACTGGGGTGAACTGGATGAAGCGTACAAGACCTGTAACAGTGGAATGAACCAGTCTCCCATTGATATTGATTCAACCGCTAACGCCCATCTCTCCCCGCTGCAAACGCACTACGTTGACGGCCCTGTGACGCTGACAAACAATGGCCATACTATTCAGGCAAGCGAGCAGGCCGACACTCGCGACACTATCACGCTGGATAAGCAAACCTGGACATTACAGCAGTTCCACTTCCACGCGCCGAGCGAAAACACCGTGCACGGCAAGCATTACGCGATGGAAATGCACCTTGTGCATAAAAATGCGAAGGGGGAACTGGCGGTGGTCGCGGTCATGTTCGACAAAGGGGCAGAGAACCGTGAACTTGATAAACTGTGGGACGTTATGCCTCAGCAGGCTGAGCTGAACGTCTCCATCAAGCAGGAGCTCAACCTGAATAAGCTGCTGCCGGAAGATAAAACGTACTGGCGCTTTAGCGGCTCGCTGACAACGCCACCGTGTTCAGAAGGCGTCACCTGGATCGTGCTTAAGCATCCTCTGACGGTCTCCGCCGGGCAGCTCGAGAAATTCACCCACACAATGCATCACGATAATAACCGGCCGGTACAGTCCCTCCACGGTCGTATTATCCTCGAATAACGTCTATTTTTTGCCCAGAGATCATGTTCTAAAATGCGACGCAGATCGCAAAGAAGTGGGGAAATCTGCTGTTAAAAACAGCAGATTATCCCGCTCATCTGTCGCATTTATTCAGAAATGATGAGAAGTTACGGGAAATTGTAAGCGCACATAAAATAGCCATCAGCGCATAACTCAATGATTTCAATAATGAATAATTTTAAACGAAAAGATTGCGCGGCGATTCCTTGATCTACAACAGTGGATTGTTCAAAGTTTGGCCTTTCATCTCGTGCAAAAAATGCGTAATATACGCCGCCTTGCAGTCACAGTATGGTCATTTCTTAACTCATGCGCATCGGACACCACCAGCTTAGAAATCGCCTGATCGCAGCCCCAATGGCAGGTATTACCGACCGGCCGTTCAGGACGCTGTGCTATGAGATGGGAGCCGGTTTAACCGTATCCGAGATGATGTCGTCTAACCCGCAGGTTTGGGAAAGCGATAAATCCCGCCTTCGGATGGTGCACATTGATGAACCAGGTATTCGCACCGTGCAAATTGCCGGAAGCGTGCCTGAAGAGATGGCAGATGCCGCGCGTATTAACGTGGAAAGTGGTGCCCAGATGATTGATATCAATATGGGTTGCCCGGCCAAAAAGGTGAATCGCAAGCTTGCAGGTTCAGCCCTTCTGCAATACCCCGACCAGGTGAAAGCTATCCTGACGGCGGTTGTCAGCGCAGTGGACGTTCCTGTTACGTTGAAGATTCGCACGGGTTGGTCGCCGGAACACCGTAACTGTGTAGAGATTGCCCAACTGGCCGAAGATTGTGGTATTCAGGCCCTGACCATCCACGGACGCACTCGCGCCTGTTTGTTCAATGGTGAAGCTGAATACGACAGCATTCGGGCAGTTAAGCAGAAGGTTTCCATTCCGATTATCGCGAATGGCGACATAACTGACCCGCTTAAAGCCAGGGCTGTACTCGACTATACGGGAGCTGATGCTCTGATGATAGGACGTGCAGCTCAGGGAAGACCCTGGATCTTCCGGGAAATCCAGCATTATCTGGACACTGGGGAGCTGCTTGCCCCACTGCCTCTGGCAGAGGTAAAGCGCTTGCTTTGTTCGCATGTTCGGGAACTGCATGACCACTACGGTCAGGCAAAAGGGTACCGAATTGCGCGTAAACACGTCTCCTGGTATCTCCAGGAGCACGCTCCAGATGACCAGTTTCGGCGCACATTCAACGCCATTGAGGATGCCAGCGAACAGCTGGAGGCGTTGGAGGCATACTTCGAAAATCTTGCGTAATGAAATAAAGAGCTGACAGAACTATGTTCGAACAACGCGTAAATTCTGACGTACTGACCGTTTCTACCGTTAACTCTCAGGATCAGGTAACTCAAAAGCCCCTGCGTGACTCGGTTAAACAGGCACTGAAGAACTATTTTGCTCAACTGAATGGTCAGGATGTTAATGACCTGTATGAGCTGGTACTGGCTGAAGTTGAACAGCCACTGTTGGACATGGTGATGCAATACACCCGCGGTAACCAGACCCGCGCTGCGCTGATGATGGGTATCAACCGTGGTACTCTGCGTAAGAAACTGAAAAAATATGGCATGAACTGATACTAATCAGTCAAATGCTTGTTTAAAAAGGCGCTACCTGGCATGGGGATGCGCCTTTTTTATTGTCTTATTCTTTCACCGTCAACGCTTTGTAAACCTTTGCTTATCCCGCTTTTAAACCGCTTCTTTTCGTGTATATTTCCACCACTTCAGTGGCTCTCTTCTCGCGGAATGACACAATGATTCGTAAATACTGGTGGCTGGTCGTCTTTGCAATCTCCGTTTTCCTTTTCGATGCCCTCCTGATGCAGTGGATTGAACTGATGAGCACCGAAACCGACAAGTGCCGCAATATGAACTCCGTCAATCCGCTGAAATTAGTGAACTGTTCAGAACTCGATTAACACCCTGCCGTCACCAACCTCCCCGTATTACCCACTAAAAACGGGGATTTAAATCCCTTTGAGCCGTTACCTGACGGTGATAATGTCTCGCCCTTCTCAACCTCTCCTGCGTAACGTCATACTCGAGTAGAACCGACCATGCTGGTTAGCCAATATAACCCTATCCTAGTAGCCCTCTCCTTTGCTGTTGCTATCCTTGCTGCTTACACCGCGCTGAATATGGCTGCACGCGTCGCCGGGAGTCAGGGTGTCGCAGCGCGCGTCTGGCTGGCGGGAGGCGGTGTTGCGATGGGCATTGGCGTATGGGCAATGCACTTTATCGGCATGCTGGCGATGGATCTCTCCATGAGCATGAGCTACAACGCGACCCTGACGATTTTATCTATGGTCATCGCCGTGGGGTCGTCACTGTTTGCGCTATGGCTCGTCAGCTGTGAACAGCTGCGCATGCGCCGCCTGCTCCCCGGCGCTCTGGTGATGGGAATCGGTATTGTTGCCATGCATTACACCGGTATGGCGGCGCTGGAGGTGAGGCCGGGGATCGTTTGGGACACGCTGTGGGTGGCCATTTCGGTCGTGATTGCGCTTGCCGCTTCGCTTGCAGCATTGTGGCTGACCTTCCGCCTGCGTCACGAAGCCGCTCAGGTGGTGCTGATGCGCCTGGGTGCCGCCATCACGATGGGAATTGCTATCGCCGGTATGCACTACGCCGGGATGAAGGCCGCGCAGTTTCCATTGTCCACCATGGTTCACCATCAGGGTATTAACGGCAGCTGGCTGGCCGTGCTGGTCAGCGTCGTCGCGCTCTCTATTCTTGGGATCACCCTGCTGGTGTCGATGCTGGATGCCCGCCTGCAGGCACGAACCGCCCTTCTGGCCTCGTCGCTGGCAGAAGCGAACCGGGAACTTGCGCAGCTGGCGCTGCACGATACGCTGACGCGTCTGCCCAACCGTATCCTGCTGGAGGACCGGCTCGATCAGGCCATCAGCAAAGCTGACCGTGAAGGTACCCATTTCGCCCTGATGTTCATGGATCTCGACGGTTTTAAAGCCATCAATGACGCCTACGGCCATGATGTCGGTGACAGGCTGCTGGTCGCCGTTACGCAGCGTCTGCTGCATCTCCTGAAGGGCCAGTTTACCCTTGCACGCATTGGCGGCGATGAGTTTGTTCTGCTGGCTGAGGGAGAAGGTCCGGACGATGCGGCCTCGCTGGCAAATTCGCTGGTGCGGGCGATCGATAGCCCGTTCACTCTCGACCCCTACGAACTGGTGGTAACGCTTAGCATTGGTATCGCCCTGTACCCTCACGACGGCAAAACCGAACGTGAGCTGATGTTTAACGCCGACGCGGCGATGTATCACACCAAGCATATGGGCCGAAACGGCTATCACTTTTTCCAGCCCTCCATGAACACTCTGGCGCAGACCCATCTTCAGTTAATGAACGATCTGTGGATGGCCGTCGATCGTAATGAACTGCGCCTGCTTTATCAGCCAAAGTTTCACGCGCCCGCGGGCCCTCTCCTCGGGTTTGAAGCGCTGCTGCGCTGGCAGCATCCGAAGCAGGGTTTACTGACGCCGGATCTTTTCCTGCCGCTGGCGGAAAAAACCGGGCTTATCATCCCTATTGGTAACTGGGTGCTCAACGAAGCCTGTCGCCAGCTGAGAGAATGGCATCTGCAGGGGCATCGAAACTGGTCAATGGCAGTAAACCTGTCGACGCTACAGTTCGAACAGCCCTCGCTGGTTAAAACAGTGCTCGACTGCCTGGAGCGTCATCACGTCCCGCCGGAAATGTTGATCCTGGAAGTCACGGAAACTACGGCGATGAGCAACCCCGATGAGAGCGTGCGGGTGCTGACAGAGCTGACGGATGCTGGGGTGAAAGCCTCGATTGATGATTTTGGGACCGGATATTCGAGCCTGCTGTATCTCAAGCGTTTACCGGCCTGTGAACTGAAGATAGACAGAGCGTTTGTGAAAGAGTTAAGCGGTGAAAGCGAGGATGCCACCATTGTCTCTGCGATTGTGGCCCTCGCGAAAACGCTCAACCTGAAAGTCGTGGCCGAAGGTGTGGAAACCGAAGCGCAGCAAGCCTTTTTGACGGAGCTGGGCTGTAATACCTTACAGGGTTATCTGTTAGGTAAACCCGCCAGCGCGCAGACCATCGAGGCGCTTTGTGCACGGGGTGAAATGTTGCCAGACGCTGAGCCGTAATCATTATGAGGCGACACGCGCAAGAGAGGGAGTGTCGCCAGAATACTGTCGACCAGGGCTGGCGCCTGCTGATAAAGATTAAAACTGTCGGTATTCATTAACCAGTTTTTAATGATGCCGCTAAAAAAACCGTGGAATACGATCATGGTCAGCTCAACGTTCACCTGCGACGAAATGATGTTTCGAGAAATACATTTTTCCAGCGTAACGCGCAAAGAATCATAATTGAACCCAATACGTTTCCGAATTTCATCCTCTGAAATCATATCGCTAGTAAATTCACATTTATGATACAAAATTTGTAATAGCGCACATTGACGGGGTTCGCGTGCGATATACTGAAGCGCAGTAATGAATTGCTCACGAAGTATTAACAACGGATCATCATTTTCGGAGAGAGAAAGCCTGTCGCGAATGATTTCACGTAGCGGTAATTGCTGTTCCCAGATGGCATTAAATATCTCTGCTTTACTGGTAAAGTGCCAGTAGATAGCACCACGCGTAACCTTTGCGGCATCGGCGATATCCGTCAGCGTCGTGCTGGCCACACCTCGCGTCGCAAACTGCCCGATAGCCGCCTCAATCAACTGCTGTCGGGTTTGTTGAGCCTCTTCTTTCTTTTTACGCGCCATTGACAGCTACTCTTTACTCGCAGGGTATATACATAACATCAGGTTCGGATGGCTGGAAGTATTCACTAAAAGCCGTTTTAATTTTGCACAAAAAAAGTCAATTCACTTAATCTATAAAC